>JAGGVB010000194.1 GCA_021158245.1 bacterium
GAGGTTGATTTTAAAGCTCTTGAGAATTTGGCTGAGACTATCGCGATGAAACACAAAGAACAGGGATTTAAATAGTCAGGTAATATTTTTCCTCTAAGAATTTATCCTAACAAACCACTGCACTGGCTTTTTACTCTGCTTGCTTCGACTTCGCTCAGCACAGGCCGCTCCGTAAAAACCAGTGAGTTCAAAAGGTTAGTGCGCCAGGCGCAGCTTGGTGCTTCTTATAGAGTGCCCTGCCAAAGGCAGACAGGAAGTCTTTATCTGGTAATGCCTAACCAGCAACCCGTACCGAGTGTTGCGCCTGTGGCGGAGTCAATAAATCGACGAACAATACAGGTGAAGCGTATGCCCCAAGGGCACTTCCTTTGGGGCGCACAGGAACATTGTAGGCCGCAGGGGAGACGTACTTCCCCAAAGCGATTCAGCCCCGTAAGAGTAAACAAAGCAGTTGGCGACGATTTTAACGTGTCGGAAAGCACAAAAGAATCGATAAGGTAAGATTCTCAAGGAACTGCCGGGGTTATAGAGCGTGGCATGTAATGAGAGAAGCATCAGGAACTCTTCGACAATGCTCAGGACAGGCTTGGGATATCCTGTAGCCTCCTTTTGAGAGGTAAGGCATTTCAACCACAAGAAGAATGTCTGATGTGCGATCAGGGAGTCAGATCACTTCATAGTACTCAGAGACGGTAAGACCGATCACACGCCTTCGCACAGCTTCTACGTGCAGGCATGGGGAAGGGTGTGACGGTGCAGCGAAGCCCGCAAAGAAAACATGTGCAGATAAGAAAGGCTGACCAACAAACTACTTGCTGAAAGTCAAGTAAAAAGTATATCTTTAAATTGATTATCGTTCTTTGACAACGGTCACTTTTAAGCTCAAGAAGCTTGTACCTTTCCCTCAAGTCCGGACGAACCTTGCCCGCTGTTTCTTTTAATTCTCCATGAATGATTTCTGAATTAGCCGGCCAGTAAAAAACAGTAACGGGGATGTATCTCAAGAGCAAACAGTTGTAAAAACTTAGAAATGAGAAATTTTTCCAACAGGAATGTAATAAATTTAAATGAAATAAGTTGCCTTTTATCTCAGAATATTGTAATTTTATATTATTCTCTTTTCAATCAAATAAAGGAAAGTACGGGTATTATTATTTTGCGGATGGAAATGCACTTTGTCAGGTAAATTTCGGTTTATTTAAGATAAAAATCGTTAGCGGGCAAAGGAATAGACAGTAAAACTTGCCGGATCCACAAATGTGAGCAGAGAGATATAAAGACAGGAATTATAGAGAAAATAAATGGCTAAAAAAACAGTAAACAAAAAACAAAAAAGCATGGAAGAAGCCCTCTGGGATTCCGCCAATAAACTGCGCGGCAAAGTTGAACCGTCCGAATATAAACATGTGGTTTTAGGTCTTATCTTCCTGAAATTCGCCAGCGACAAATTTGAGAAACGGAAACAGGAACTCATTGACGAAGGAAAAGAGAAATATATTGACATGGTGGAATTTTACACCATGAAAAATGTATTTTATCTGCCGGAAAATGCCCGCTGGAGTTACCTGAAACAAAACGCCAAGCAGGACGACATTGCTCTTAAAATCGATACAGCACTGGCTACTGTAGAAAAGAAAAATCCAGCTTTAAAAGGCGCTCTGCCTGATAACTATTATTCGCGCCTGGATTTGGATGTAAGTAAACTTTCTTCTCTCCTTGACACAATAAACAATATTGACACGCTAAAAGACAAAGAACAGGATATTGTGGGCAGGGTTTATGAATATTTCTTAAGTAAATTCGCCTTGGCGGAAGGAAAAGGCAAGGGAGAATTCTACACTCCAAAAAGCATTGTAAATCTGCTTGCTACCATGATAGAGCCTTACAAAGGTAAAATCTACGATCCCTGCTGCGGTTCCGGGGGTATGTTTGTGCAGTCTGTAAAATTTATAGAAAGCCATCACGGCAATAAAAAGAATATTGCCATATACGGCCAGGAATACACAGCCACAACCTATAAATTGGCAAAGATGAATCTGGCCATCCGGGGGATTTCCGCGAATCTCGGCGATGTGCCGGAAAATACCTTTGTCCGTGACCAGCACAAAGATCTTAAAGCCGATTACATAATGGCAAATCCGCCTTTTAACCAGAAGCAGTGGCGGGCTGCAACTGAACTTGTAGATGATCCTCGTTGGAATGGCTACGAAGTGCCGCCAACTGGTAACGCCAATTACGGCTGGATTCTGCACATGGTTTCCAAGCTTTCTGAAAACGGCGTAGCCGGGTTTCTGCTTGCAAACGGCGCGCTGTCTGGCGGGGGCACGGAATATAAAATCAGAAGAAAACTGATTGAAAACGGAATTGTGGAAGCAATTCTGATTTTACCGCAGAATATGTTTTACACGACAAATATCAGCGTGACTATCTGGATATTAAATAAAAACAAAAGATCCCGAACAGCAGAATATGACGGCGTAATAAAAAAATACCGCAACCGCGAAAAAGAGATTTTATTTATGGATCTGCGGGAAATGGGAATCCCTTTTGAAAAAAAATATATACAGTTCTCCGAGGATGATATTTTAAAAATTTCTGAAACCTATCACAACTGGCAGACTGCTGCGCAGAGTGATGAAAGTCGAATTACGAATGATGAATTAAAATCGGATCATTCAGCATTCAGCACTTATAATTCATCATTATACAAAGATACGCCTGAATTCTGTTACAGTGCCAGCCTTGAAGAGATAAAAAAGAAAGACTTCTCTCTTGTTCCGAGCAAATACATTGAGTTTGTCAACCGTGATGAAAATATTGATTTTGATGACAAGATGAAAGCCCTGCAGAAAGATATCAGCAAGCTTTTAAAAGAAGAAGAGAAATCCAAAAAGGATTTGCTGAAAGTTTTTAAAGAGTTGGGATATGAAATCGAATTATAAAAAAATTGGGGATTATATCCAGCTTGTTAATGATCGGAATTCTGATTTGAGCGTTAAGAGGCTTTTAGGCTTGACTGTCAATAAAGAGTTTATCCCCTCTGTTGCAAATATTGTCGGCACTGATATGGCTAATTATAAAGTTATTAAAAAAGGTCAATTTGCGTGTAGCTTAATGCAAGTCAGGCGTGATAAAAAGATTCCTGTTGCGTTGCAAAAGGATTATAAAGAAGCAATCATTTCTCAGGCATACCCTGTTTTTGAAATTATTGATACAAATAAATTACTGCCCGAATATCTGATGATGTGGATGAGCAGGTCTGAATTTGATAGAGAGGCTTGTTTTTATGCTGTTGGCGGTGTTCGCGGCAGTTTGGAATGGGAAGACTTCTGCAACATGGAACTCCCTGTACCAGATATTGAAAAACAGAAAGAAATTGTTGCCGAATACAATACCGTTGTCAACCGCATAAAACTGAACGAAGAGCTTAATAAAAAGCTGGAAGAGACTGCTCAGGCGATTTATAAGCAGTGGTTTGTGGATTTTGA
>JAGGVB010000195.1 GCA_021158245.1 bacterium
GATAATTATGCCATAGAATTTAATAAACAAAATCTTCCCATAGTACTTGTAGATTCTTTTCATTCCAGCATGGATTCATTTTTTATAGAAAATAAAAAGGGTGCATATGCAGCTACAAAGCATTTAATTGATCTTGGGCATAAACGTGTAGGCATGATAGATGCGCAGTTGAAAAGCACTCCCGCAAAAATCAGGCTTGAAGGTTATAAATCAGCACTTAAAGACAAAGATATTCCTTTTGATAAAAAATATCTTGTGATCAGTGATTCTGATGAAAAAAGCGACGGTTTCAGCAGAGAAGCTGGTTATAGTGCAATGAAAAAACTTTTAATGCTTGGGGAAGAAAGGCCTACTGCTGTATTCGTTTCAAGCGATATTCAGGCAGTCGGTGCAATGAAGGCCATACGTGAACATAAATTAACAGTTCCTGATGATATAGCTATAATCGGATTTGATGATATAGAATTTTCCGAGGCCATTGGATTAAGCACAATGAAACAGCCCATGTTTGAGATGGGGAAAATGGCTGTTGAAATACTTCTGCAGAGAATATCCGGACAAATATCCGGTGTTTTTCATAAAAAATTTATACCTGAACTTATAATTCGAGATACATGCTGAAGTAATTAATTTAAAATTTATTGCATTAAACAGGGGTATGACTAATGAAAAAAAGATATGCGTTGCTTTTTTCATCCCTTCTTTCGATTCTGATTATTTTAACATCTACCCACTATTTAATTGCCGGAACAACCGGCAAAGTAAGAGGAATAATTACTGACGGGACAACGGGACAGCCTTTGATCGGCGCAAATATTATACTGGAAAATACCTTTCTCGGCGCAGCAGCTAATTTAAAGGGAGAGTACTATATAATTAATGTACCGCCGGGAATTTATACTATCCGTGCAACTATGATGGGCTATAAATCTCTTAGAATACAAAATGTCAGGGTTTCGGTTGACTTGACTACTACAATAAATATTTCTATGAATCCTGCAGTAGTTGAAACAGGGAAAAGCGTTACTATTGTAGCAAAGAGAGAAATGGTTGTAAAAGATTTAACCGCTTCCACGGCTGTTGTTGATGCAGCTGCAATGAGGTCTCTTCCAATCTCTGAGGTTTCAGAAGCTGTTCAACTGCAGGCAGGAATTGTTCGTGATGCAGGAGGCGGGCTTCATGTACGCGGGGGCAGGAGCGGAGAAGTAAGTTACTGGATAGACGGAGTTCCCGTAACAGATGTTTATGACGGCAGTTCTGTGGTTGAAGTAAATAAAGACATGGTTCAGGAACTGCAGGTTGTAAGCGGAGCCTTTAATGCCGAATATGGGCAGGCGATGTCAGGTATAGTTAATATAACAACTAAACAGGGAAATAATAAATTCGGAGGCTCTTTCACTTCTTATATTGGCGATCACATTAGCAGTCATGAATCAATATTCATGGGTATTAACGATATTAATCCCCTTGCTCTGAAAAATATCGAAGCAAGTATCCACGGCCCGATTGTCAAAGATAAAATATTTTTCTATGTGAATGCACGTTCATACAGATCAGACGGATGGCTTTATGGTAAACGCAAATACAATCCGGAAGCTTCAACAATTGCAATGCAGGGGATCAATGGTGACTGGCTGGAAGAAAACGCCCCTGACTATTTTGCCTCCAGTAAAGTTACAGACCCCGTGAATAATCTTCGTGGTTTCCAGTATATTTTGGGTACTAACAGGCAAATTGATTCTCTTGTCACATGGCAGATGCTGCCGGACTCCAAAAGAACTGTTCCTGACAGTTTCTACACTTATTACAACATGCTTAGAAATAATCATAAAAACGGTAAAGGCGACGGAGCCTATGTACCCATGAACTGGAATAAAAAATTCTATGCACAGGCAAAATTGATTTACAGAATTACTCCGTCTTTGCGGTTAACGTATAATTTTATATATGATAATGTCCGATACAATGACTATGAGAGAGATTTTCTGCTTAATCCTGACGGCGCAACAAGTAAATTCCGTGTCGGAGAAACACATATTGTGCAGTTGGTCCATACAATAAGCAACAGGACATTTTACAAAATAGCTTTCTCTCATTATACAAAAGGATTTAAAAGGTATCTCTACGAAGACATGCATGACCCCGGATATGTTCATCCTGATTTTTCTCTGCAGCAGGCTTATTCATTTAAAACAGGAGGAACATCTAATACTAATTTCCAAAGAGAAACAGGAACATCTGTTCTCAAAGGAGATCTGACAAGCCAGATTACTAATACGCACCAGATAAAAACAGGTGTTGAATACAGGGTGTATAAAGTATCTCAACAGGATATCTCTTTAAGGCCCTCTGTTAATCAGTCTCAGATAGACCTTGTTTTTGACAACCCGTATATAAAGACACGCGTAATGCCTGACAGTACAATTTATTCAAGCAGATATGTTCATCATCCAAAAGCTATATCCGCTTATATTCAGGATAAGATGGAATTTAAAGATATGATTGTAAATATCGGTGTCAGATTCGACTATTTTTCTCCTGACGGAGTTGTACTTAATGATGAAAGCGATCCGACTATTACAAATCCTATACGTGCTGAAAACAGATATCACGATTGGGGAAGTGACGGAGTGCCCAACACTCACGATGCTGACGGTACGGAAGGCAACGGAATATGGGATGCAGGAGAACCTGCAGTCACTATCTCAGAGAGGGAAAATTATTGGTACGGCAGAGCAAAAAGCAAGTTTCAGGTTAGTCCCCGTATAGGCTTTTCATTCCCTATTACCGAAGGGGGAGTTATCCATTTTTCCTACGGCCACTTTTTCCAGGTACCAAGGTTTGAGCTGCTTTATCAGAACCCTGATTTTGAGCTCGGATCAGGAACGGGTAATGTAGGAATTATAGGCAATGCAGACCTTGAGCCGGAGCAGACCATCAGCGGAGAGCTGGGGATTCAGCAGATGCTGAGTGATGATATAGCTTTATCCTTAACCGGTTATTTTCGCGATGTGAGGAACCTTACAGGAACAAGGGCTAAGGAGATAGTACTTTTCGGAGGAGCTGCAAAGTACAGTAAATTCATCAACAGTGATTTCGGATTTATCAGAGGTATTGTTGTGGCTCTTGATAAAAGATTCTCAAATAAGTTCAGTGCGTCAGTTGATTATACCATGCAGATTGCAAAAGGCACTAATTCAGATCCTGATCAGGCACGGAATGCGCTTGCAGGCGGAACCCTTCCTGAAGTTCAGCTTACTTCTTTAAACTGGGATCAGAAACATACTGTTAATGCATCTTTTTCATACAGTGATAAGAACTGGGGTTTCAGCCTTCTCGGGCAGTGGGGAAGCGGATTTCCATACACACCGAGAGCTACTACAGACATATCCACCCTTCTTACAAACAGCGAGAGAAAACCGGGAACGTACAATGTTGATTTAAGGGCTTACAGGGATTTCAAAATAGGATCAGGTAAATTGACTCTGTTTATGAGAGTTTTCAATCTGTTTGATACTTTAAATGAGCTTAATGTATACAATGATACAGGCCGCGCAGGATTTACTACAGATGAATTAACAGCAGCATCAACCAATCCTTCGCAGTATATAAATTCTCTTAATCAATGGTTTACAAATGCAGCATTTTATTCTCAGCCGAGAAGAGTTGAGATAGGGTTTACATATTCTTTTTAGTACGGAGTTTATATAATGAATAAAATATTAAACAGAACCATTATTGTACTCTTGTTACTCTCTTTCAGTTCGATATTTGCCCAAAGCGGGAGGCAATACAGGCGTTCTTCAGTAATGCGCGGGAATTTGGTGAAGACTGTATTTGGTAACTGGGGAGTAATCGGACAGCCTGCCGAGAAAGGCGACAGAGGGGCCTGGATTTATGACAACGACGGCTACATAGGAGACGTAAGCCCTTTGGTTGGTGCTGAAGTTGTTTCACAGGATAAGACATTCCACTCTGTTGTTGTATGCCCCGTTGACAGGCCGACAAAACAGCATGAGTTGTCGCCATCGGGGCAGTATTGGGGATTTGAACCTGTTGCAGGATATATCAATGAAGGGAAAGAAGGCGTTTCGCTTTTCAGTGATCCTGCTTCATGGCCGAGTCTTTGGCCTGATAAAATGAACGATCCTGAAGATGCAGGCTGGCCGGGTTCATGGAATGGCTTTTTCGGAAAAACTACAACAGCATCTGAAGAGTGTTATTTTGTAATGGATGACAATAACGATCAGGAATTTAATTATTCTGAAAATAATAAATGGCATGTGGCATTTAAGCCTGATGCGGCTGATCCGTCCAGAAATGGATTGGGGCTCGTTGTAAAAGTCCGTGCGATGCAGTGGTCGGATTTTTTGGCTCAGGATTGTATTTTCTGGCTTTATGAAATAACAAACACAAGTACAACAGATTACAGTAAAGTTGTTTTCGGTATGCTTGTAGGCACATATGTGGGAGTAACATCTACTGAAAATTACAATGAATATGATGACGACTATTCATTTTTTGATGTTCAGAATGATTTGACTTTTACTGCAGATTATGATGACAACTGCAGCAGAAATCCGCGCTGGGTTGGAGATGTTGGAGTCGTAGGTTATGCATTTCTCGAAAGTCCAGGCAATCCTTACGACGGAATAGACAATGACCATGACTCTGACAGCAATCCTTATATACACGGCACAGGCCCGTTTTTCTCTGAGGATGATTTTAAGAGCAGTGTAATCATGCCTGGTGACAAAGTTGTTCTTATTGACGATAACTACAACAGAACAGTAGTGGAAGTGCCAAACTATGATACTACTTTTGTAACAAGAGGTACAACAACAGGCCAGCATGCAGCAATTAGTATAGTACCGGGGGAGACTGAACTTGCTGAAGGTAATGTGATTTTTAAGGACGGGAAGCAATCCATTAATCCCAATGCCTACGATGGAATAGATAATGATCTTGACGGACTGATAGATGAAAATTATTATCTTCATTACAGGCAGATCAGGAAGGATCAAAAAGGGCATACTCTGATTGATATATTGAGCCCTGTACGCCACAAGGACTATATCAATGGAATAGGTGTGAATGATCCCTTGATTGATGAAAGACGCGATGACGGTATTGACAATGATGGTGACTGGAACTCCGAGTATGACGATGTGGGAGCAGACGGGATTATGGGTACAAACGACAGGGGAGAAGGAGACGGTATCCCCACTCCCGGAGAGCCCAATTTTGATCAGACGGATGTTGATGAATCAGATCAGATCGGCCTTACAAGTTTTGAATATTTTACTCCGTCAAATGATTTTTCAATGGCTGATGATGAGGATTTATGGAAACGTCTTTCTCCCGGGCATTTTGAAGTACCTGAATCAATAGTTAACAATAAACCTCAGCGGGGTGAGGACGGAGACTTTTTTTACGGCTCAGGATACTTTCCTCTCAGGGCAGGAGAGACTCAGCGGTTTTCTCTTGCACTTGTTTACGGTGATGGCGGCGGGCCTGATATGGATATTACTGATTTAATGAACAATAGAAAAACAGTTCAGAAAATATACGATAGTGATTATAGATTCCCGCCTGCCCCGGATAAACCGAAACTGAAGATTGTACCCGGAGATGGGAAGGTAACTCTTTACTGGGACAGAAAATCCGAAGAATCTTATGATCCTGTTTTGCATGAATATGATTTTGAGGGTTACAAAATATACAAAGCTACTGACCATAATTTCAATGAAGTATTTGATGTAACAGATGCAAGCGGTACTAAAATATCGTACAAACCTCTTGCCCAGTTTGATGTAAAAGATGAGTATGAGGGGTATTTCAGAGCAGGTGAAGATTTATTCCAGCAGAGCAAAGGAGCATCTTTTTATCTTGGTGAAAACAGCGGTTTAAAGCACAGTTTCGTTGATACTGATGTTGAAAACGGGAGACGGTATTTCTATGCTGTTGTGTCTTATGACAGAGGAAATGAAGAAACAAATATTTTCCCCAAAGAGTGTGACAAACGAATTGATGTCCTGCCCTCAGGAGAAGTAAAAACATTTCAGAATACAGCTGTTGTTATTCCAAATGCACCTGTAATTGGTTATAAACCTCCTGACGGCAGTGTTAAAATAAATTCAGATAATATCATCGGCACAGGATCTGTTTATTATAAGGTTGTTGATGAAGAAGCTTTGACGGGGCATAAATACAGAATTGAATTTTTTGATACTTCGGATGACGGAATTGACAATAATGATAATTGGGATCAGACTAAAGACGACGTGGGAACGGACGGTATTCCAAATTCAAATGACACAGACGATACCGAAAATAATGGTTTACCTGATTCAGGAGAGCCCAATCTGGATTATTTCGATGCAGCCGAATACTTTGTACCAATTACCACATCTTATTCAGTTCGCGATTTGACCGGATTAACAGAGTTGTTTTACAGCAAGGACACTCTTTATGTAAGGCTGGCTCATAAACATTTAATAAAAAGTTCTGTAAAAGTTACAAATCAGAACGGTGAGGATGTCCCTGATAGTAAATTAAATATTGATTATGTGAATGGAAAAATACGCGGCAAAAATAACGGTGATTTACTTTATGGAGAAAGCTATTCTATTACTTACCAATACTACCCTGTATACAGAAGCCTGTATATGGAAAAGAGCCCATATGCAGGGGAAACAAAGGATACATATAACTTCGATGGAATTTTCCTCTCTTTCCAGAATGAGTGGAATGTTATACTTGATACTTTAGCATCAGAATGGAGTACTCCGAACAAAGGCTATAATTTTACGGTAAATATAATTGATACATATTTCGGTTCAGAACATTTGCTTGGGTTAAGACATCCTTCCGATTATCAGATTATTTTTAATGATGCAATTGTAGATACTTCTCTTGAAATGACAAAGTATTTTGTAAAACCGATTCCGGTTAATTTCCGCATCTGGAATAAGACTGACCGGAAGTTTATTGATTTTATCTATAATGATACTGACAGAAATCAGGTTCTTTCTCCTTATGATGAACTGATATTTGTAGAGGGATATGAACCTGGTAAGACATTTTTTACATGGGATATATTTTTTACAAGCCTCACTGATACTACATACTCCTTTGGTACAGGAGATACCTTAACTATCAAAATAAAAAAACCGTTCAGAGCCGGAGATATTTTTGAATTCAGTACTGAAACACCGAGTATTGATAATTCAGTTGCATCCAGTCAAATGGATGAGATAAAAGTCGTACCCAATCCTTATGTTTCTGCAACTGCCCATGAACTGCCTTTACCGCCTGCAATAACCAGCGGGCGCGGTGAAAGAAAAATAGATTTTATACATCTTCCTGTGAATTCAAAGGTCCATATATTCACTGCAATGGGTGAGCATGTAATTACTCTTGAACAGGACGGTTCAATGTTTAACGGCACTTTATCCTGGAATCTTAAAACAAAAGAGAATCTTGATGTTGCTTCAGGTATTTATTTTTACGTTGTAGAATCTCCTGCAGGAGTTAAGCGCGGGAAATTGGGAATAATTAAATAATCGGTTATGTCAGATAACCCGGAGATATCCATGCAAAATAAGATAAAAAAAATAACTTTCTTGCTTGTGATTCTGGCCGGAAGCCTTGCAGTGCAGAAAATTGAAGCACAGTCAAAAGTGGGTACTTCATCAGCAGCGTTTCTTGGGATTGGAATTGGTTCACGTGCTGCTGCAATGGGAGGCGCTTTTACAGCATTAGCAAATGATGCATCTGCTTTGTATTATAATCCGGGCGGTATTGCGAGGATGGGAAAATCCCAGTTTGTTTTTTCTCATACTAACTGGATTGTTGATACAAATCTGAACTGGATTGGCCTGGTAATTAAACTTGACAATTCCAATGCTGTCGGTTTGAGTATTACACAGCTTGATTACGGCCAGGAGGAAGTGACAAATGTTTATCATCCTGAGGGAACAGGTGAGATGTGGACAGCAAAAGACCTTGTTCTTGCTCTTTCATACAGCCGTTTGCTGACTGACAGATTTTCAATAGGCGGCAGTGCAAAATACATTCAGCAAAAACTCTGGAATGAATCGGCATCAGCATTCGCCATTGATGTAGGGCTGCTTTTTATTACTGATTTTAAGGACATGAAGATAGGCATGAGTATTTCAAATTTTGGTAATGATATGCGAATGCAGGGAAAGGATCTTTTAAAGAGAATTGATATTGATCCTGATCATTTGGGAGATAACGAAACCATTGTAGGGAATCTGAAAACCAATTCATGGCCTCTTCCCCTGTTTTTCCGCGTAGGCGTATCAATGGATGTTGTCAAAATCGCAAGGAACAAAATTACATTAGCAGCAGATGCGTTCCGTCCAAGCAATAACTCCGGAAGTGTTAATGTCGGCGGAGAGTTTTCGTTTAATAATATGTTTTTCCTGAGAGGCGGGTATAAATCTTTGTTTATGAAAAAAACAGAAGAGGGGTTTACAGCAGGTATTGGAGTAAATGTCCCTATGTCCGGCGGATATACATGGTGCGTTGATTATACTTATATGGATTTTGGAGTTTTTGAAAATATAAAAATGATTTCAGCATCAGTAAAATTTTAAGGTTTTTTCAGGAGGGAGGTGAGAAATTCAAATTAATACGTGGTTTATATGAAAACAGGGGAATTTGACAATTTAGGAGGTAGGAAATGAAAAGATTTACTCTTTTGGCAGTTTTAGTCTTACTGCTTGCAGTTGCTGCTCTTAATGCACAAACCGTGAATGTTACTTTTCTGGTAAATACAGCAGCCGTACCAGATACATTAGGTCCGAATTCTGTTGTACAATTAAGAGGAAGCGGCGGAGATTTAACATGGGATGGCGGCTCAGCGATTTTTCTCCATAATGTCGGGGGAGATTACTGGCAGGGTACGTATGCTTTTCCTGCGAACACAACAATTGAATACAAATTCTATACTAACGCGGAACATGATACTGTATATGCGGGAGCAGGATGGGAGCATCAAGGCTGGGAAGGCGATCTGGCAGGAGGTAATCGTCAATTAGTACTTGGTGGTGTTGACACTACATTAGACCTCCAGTTTGTAAATGGCTGGAAGCAGGGAGCAACACAGTTCGAAGCGCCTTATGAAACAAATGATACTACTGCTGTCGTATATGTTCGAGTAAATATGCAGGGATGGGATGATTTTAATCCGAATACTCAGGTAATAGGATTACGAGGATCAAATACAAGTGATTGGGGAGAAACCGGGGATATTTCCTGGGGTACCACATATCCGTTAACAAGAGAAACAAATCATGTTAATGGCGGCAGCCAGAGATATTCAGGAGGCTATTTTTACTCAGGAGCTGTTCATGTGCCCAATACATATATTGGAGGAAGTATTCAATACAAAGTAGTTGTTCACAATGCAGGTGCTGATTTGAGCGAGGACTGGGGAAATATGGTGTATAACTCGGATCATCAGGATGTTGTGCGTGTCAGTGCAGATGATACGACTGCTCACTGGTTCTGGTTTGATGATCATAAACCAATTATAGTGAATCATCAGGATACTGTAATTGTTAATTTCCAGGCAGATATGAGCAAAGCAATTACAAACCGCGGATTTGCTTACGGCGATACAATTGAAGTCAGGTCCGGTTACTTTGGAACAGCGTCAGCGGTTAGTATTAAACAAATGGTACGCCAGGGATTTACAAATATTTATGCTGCAACTGATACAATTATTAGTTCAGTCGGGTCTGACCTGGATTATCAGTATTATCTGATTAAGAACGGTATTGAATACAGAGAGGTTTATTATAACTTCTACTATGCAGGACAGACTACAGGTGAGGCAGAAAGAAGAGCTGCTGATATAAGTTCAAAATCTCTGACAGTACAGGATATTTCCGATAGTCAGACAGACCTGCACAGAATGCCGCTTTTCAGAAACACTCAGACTTTAAGCCAGGACGTACTTGTTACATTTACATGCGATGTGCGGCCTGCTATTTATCAGCTCAAAGCCGGTGCTACTCTTGATGATATTCAGGGAAACCTTGATATATCAGACCCGGATTCTGTAATGATCCTTGGAGCTGCTATCAACGGCCCTGCAAGCGGCGGCTGGGGGACATGGGGCCCCGGCCTTATGTCAGATGCAGCTCATCAGATGTTTGATGACGGCACTAATGGCGATGCTGTTGCCGGGGATAGTATTTTTACTCTCCAGATTCAATTCTACAAAGATAGCACAAATAATGTCATAGGCCAGGAATTCAAGTTTGGAATCGGCGGCGGTGATAATGAAGGCGGTAAAGGCGGATACGGAAATAATCATATTGAAAATATTGACGATACTCAGAATACCTATACCATTGCTTCGCAGTTCGGAAGCATTAATCCTGCCTTCTACAGTGCATGGGATTATGATAATCAGGGCCCGTCAACTGGTGTTGAAGAAGATGGAATAGTGCCGTATGTTTTCTCTCTGCAGAACAACTATCCTAATCCGTTCAATCCCGAAACAACAATAAGATATACTTTGGGATCAGCGGAAAAGGTTAATCTTGCTGTTTACGACATGCTGGGGCGCAAGATTGCTACATTAGTCAATGCAAACCAGAAAGCAGGAGCATATACAGTTCGCTGGACAGGTAAAGATGATGCAGGAAGGAGTGCAAGTTCAGGAATGTATATATACCGCATTGAAGCAGGAAGCTTCAAAGTTTCGCACAAGATGGTATTGATGAAATAGGCTGGATTTAATTATTCGCTTAAATTAAAATCCGATCAGATAACAGGGGAGGGATGAAATTCTCTCCCCTGTTTTAAAAAGGCAGAGAATAATAATCCAGGAAGGTAAAAATAGTTTTGATAAAAGCAGTGAAAAAAACAATAATCAGGGTTTATATTTTCCTTTTGATTATTCTGAATACACCTGTTTTTTCTCAGAATAGCGTATCAGTTACATTCTGCTGTTATCCTTCAGGAGAAAACGTTGTAAGAGCATTCGTTCCTGGTACTTTTAACAACTGGGGGCCTAATTCAAACGGACGGATTTATCTGGGATCGCTATCACAGATGACCTTTATAGATTCGCTGTGCCTTTATGTCAAAAAACAAGATCTTACGGAAGGGAGTACTTACGAATACAAGTTTTACGAACACTACAATGATTCGGGAACAGATTATGCATGGATTACTGATCCTCTTAATCCTGGAAAGAATTCTTCTAATTACAATAATTCAGTACTCCATATAAAAAAAGGTTTTATTTTTGAGATTGCACCGGGGAACGGTTCAATTATTAATGATTCCCGGCCTGTTTTCAGTGCAAGTCTGTGTATTGATGCAAAGGATTCCATTCTTACTAACCAGTCGGAAATCTTCATTGATAATGTGTTTTACGGGAATGTTGATGATATCTTTATACCTGAGTTATCCATTGTTCATTCAAAACTGCCCTATCTTAATAACGGACTGCATTCTGTCAGGATTGAGGTTAAAACCTTAAACGGGTTGTCATTTTGCGATTCAACTGAATTCTCAGTTAAAGCAGGAGGTGTGTATTTTGTAACTCCGGATATCGACAGTCTTCTTGCTCCTGTCTATAATGTAAGATGGAAAGTTGAAACATCCCAAAAAGCAGTAAAGAAAATTACGTTCAATCAAATCGGCCGGTACCCGATTAATTTTACACCAAAATCTTCAGGACTGTATGAATATGCGATAACAGCATCGCATGGAAGAAATCAATATCAAGTGATTGTGGAAGACACTGCTGGGGCCATATCATATTCAGATACTTTAAATCTGGTTTATCCTGTTTCAAAAAAACCGGCAGCGAGAATAGATTTTGAGCTTCAGGGGGATGATATCTTGCTAAATGGCATCTGTGAGTATCATTACGGACAAAAATTGTCATATATCTGGAAGAATCAGGATACAAATTCTCTTGTTATTGAAGAAGCTGAGTCTTGTACAACGCGCACCGTACGAATTCCAAAACCGGTTTTACCGGGAGATTATTCATTTAAGCTGACAATTTACGATGAAAATGGTGATTCGGGTTCTGCTGTAAATTTTTTTACTGTGAACCGTGATTCAACTGTTACTTTTCCTGATTATGCTGCTGTTCCTCAATGGGTAAGAGATACGCGTATTTATTCATTGTTTTTTAAATCTTTTACTGCTGAAGCTACGATTGCAGCAGCAACACAAAAGCTTGATTATATAAAAGATATGGGATTTAATGTTATTTGGGTACTGCCTGTCATGGATGTTGAGGGAGAAATTGACAGAAATACAAATATAGGGTATAATATAATTAATTTATATAAAATAGAGCCGTCTTACGGAACCTCAGAAGATTTCAGGCAATTTGTAAAAGAGGCGCACAGAAGAGGTCTTAGGGTCATTCTTGATGTTACACCTAATCATGTCAGCCGTTCACATCCTATTGCCCTTGATGTACGTTCAAAAGGTATTTACAGCAGATATTATGACTTTTTTCAGCACAAAATTATCCCGCATAATGATAACGGCCTGGGCCAGACAGTATCTCAGGACGGCATTGTTTATTATACGGGATTTTCAAGTGCACTCTTAAACTGGAACTGGTCAGATGATGAAGCCCGCAAGTACATGCTGGATGTTTATACATATTGGCTGCAGGAGTACAACATAGACGGTTTCAGGTTTGACGTTTATTGGGGGCCTCACAGGCGTTACGGAAGAGAAGATTTTGATATCCATTTGAGGGAAGCTTTGCGAAAGCAAAAAGCCGACATTTTCCTCCTCGGAGAGACCTCAGGTACCGGAGAAGGTACAGAGGCTCAGTATGCTGATAAGGGAGGAGGAATAGACGCTGCGTATGACTGGGTATTCAGCGGAACAGTTGCGTCATTCCCGTCTGTAGTATCTTTGGATGGAGTTTTGTATAACAGCGGATTCAGGCCCGGGCAAAATTCATATTTTTTAAGATTTCTTGAAAATCATGATGAATTACGTGTGGCATACAGGTACAACAGTATTAACAAAACAATACCCGTATCAACAGCCATGTTTCTATCAACCGGAATCCCTATGATCTGGCAGGGGCAGGAAGTGGGAATGGGTTATGAAATGACCGGATCAAAGGAGTATCTTGCACGTTCAATCGTACAATGGGATTTATCCGGAAGAGAGAAGATTCTCGTCCATTATCAGAAACTTGCCCAGATAAGAAAACAGTTCCCTGCATTCGGACACCAGCCTGAAGATACGAATGGTGATAATAAAATTAACAGTGCAGATGAAAATGTTATACCGCGCTTAAGTACCTCGGATTCTAAAGTTTTTGCTTTTGCAAGGCCGTGGAAAGACAGAAACGGACTCGTTGTAATCAACATGGGCCCTTCCCGGACAGATGTTCAGGTTAACCTGAATCTGGCAAATTGGGCCAAATTTTCACATGTATATTCCGGTGATAACAAGTACTTTTTGAATGACTTATACAACAATAATTCAATCATGGAACAGGGGAAAGAACTTGATACACTAAGTGTGAATTTAGGGCCTTATGATGTTGCTGTATTTACAATCTCCTGTACAAAAGATTCCTTGATTCTGCCTGAAATCAAAACCGGATTTAAACAGGATAATGAAAAACATTTACCTGCAGAATTTCAACTTATGCAGAATTTCCCAAATCCCTTTAATGGAGAGACTGCCATCAATTACAATATTGTGTGCAGCGGAGAGGTTGAACTCTCAATTTTTAACATAAGAGGACAGAGGATAAAAACAATTATTAACAAGCATCAAAACCCTGGTTTTTATTCAGTATCATGGAATGGCAGGGATGACGGCGGTTTAAGTGTCAGCAGCGGGATATATTTATGTGTTCTCAGGTTTAATAAAATTATTAATGTTAAGAAATTAATTTTAAGCAGATAATGAAAAGATATACACAAATTATTATAATTCTCCTGCTGTGTGCAGGCTCTCTTTTTGGGCAGAATTCATACAGAGCCGGCCATTATCAGGAATATTTTGTAAAAAATAACAGAATAATTGTCAAGTTTGATTCTGTTGATATTTCCATATCCTTTTTAAAAGATAATATTTTCAGGTTTGCAATATCCGGGAAAGATGCAGAAAATGAAAGTGTTTCCGAAGTAGTTTATAAAAATGCGTTACTCCTTGATAGTTTAAAAATTAAATCCTGCCGAAATGCAATTTCCATTTCATATAAAAAAGTAAATTTGAAAGTAAATACAAATCCTTTGTCAATAAAAGTTGTAAATGAAAAGGGAAATACAATTTTAGAAGGTTTTCAGGAAGAAATGGTTAAAATTTCCGGACAATCCGTTAGGATAACCTTTAAAATGCAGAAGAACGACCATTTTTACGGTTTCGGAGAAAAGTGTCTGCCTTTTGACCGCAGGGGATACAAGTTCAGAATGTACAATACCCAGGTTTATGGCTACAGAAAAGAAACATCGGTAATGAGTATAAATATTCCTTTCTTCATTAATCCTGCAGGTTACGGGCTCTATTTTGATTCCTTTAAACCGTCATTTTTCGATCTCGGCAATTCTGATAAGGATTGTTTTTACTTCAGCGCTAATGAGAGGAATCTTTCATTTTATATGATTATCGGCAATAGTATAAAAAAAATTCTTTCCAATTATACATGGCTGACCGGAAGACAGCCCATGCCGCCCAGATGGGCAATGGGTTACCTACAGTCAAAATACGGGTATAAAAACGAAAAAGAGGCCAGGGATATTGTAAATTCATTTATTAAAAAAAGAATACCTTTAAGTGCTTTGATTCTCGATCTGTACTGGTTCGGCGGAATGCAGAAGATGGGTGCACTGAATTGGGATGAGAAATTATGGCCTGGATCGAATTCAATGGTAGAGGATTTTCTCTCTTCAGGTGTTAGAACTGTTTTGATAGAAGAACCATATGTAAATATTCAATCGACAAATTTTAAGGAGGCCGATTCTTTATCATATTTTGGATTCGATAAATCCGGCTCTGCATTAATTGATTCAACCTGGGCCGGACAGTGTGCTGTCATTGATATGACAAATCCGAAAGCAGCTGAATGGTGGTGGAAAAAGCACGTCCCTCTTATTAAGACCGGAATTGCCGGATGGTGGACGGATTTGGGAGAACCTGAATCAAATCCTCCTGAAATGAATTATTTGAAAGGCAGATCCTGCACGATTAATAATATCTATAATTTAATATGGAGCAGAACTCTTTTTAAAGGATATGAATCGGATTTTCCGAACAAACGCGTTTTTATGCTGACAAGATCCGGTTTTGCAGGAATGCAGAGATGGGGCACCTTCCCGTGGTCAGGCGATGTGGACAGAAGCTTCGGAGGACTTAAGTGCCAGATTCCAATAATGCTTGGAATGGGTATGTCCGGTGTCGGGTTCATGCATTCGGATATCGGAGGTTATGTGGGAAAACCTGATTCCGAACTCTATGCGAGATGGATAGCGTTTGGTGCATTTTCCCCGATAATGCGTGCACATGGAGTTGAAAAAGGTACAGAGCCGTGGTCTTTTGGCGAAGAGACAGAAAAGATTGCGAGAAGATATATTGATATCAGGTATAAACTTAGACCCTACAATTACTCCCTTGCCTACCTCAACCATATTAAAGGATGGCCTCTTGCAAGGCCTCTGGTTTTCAATTATCCTGATGATGAGAAAGTTTTAAATATGTCCGATGAATATCTGTGGGGTGATGATTTCCTTGTTGCTCCTGTACTTGAAAAAGGTGTCAGAACACGCGATGTATATTTCCCTGAGGGAGAATGGATTGATTTCTGGAGCGGCAAAATATTTTACGGCAAAAGTACACAAAAAGTAAGCGCTCCTTTGGACAAAATACCTGTATTTATAAGAAACGGCGCAATTATTCCGCAGCTTTACAGCTCTTCTCCAAACAAGCAGCTTAACAGAGATACTCTTGTTGTAGATTTTTATCCGAAAGGGTATTCGAAATTTACTCTGTATGAAGATGACTGTGAAACGAATGAATATATGTCAGGAATGTACGCAACAACATTTTTTTATCTGAAAGAAGAAGTTAATCTTGTAAATGTTTATATAGGGCCTTGTACGGGAACATATTCCAATAAGCCTGATATTAGATTATATTTGCTGAAAATACACAATGTTAAAACCAAACCTGTTTTTGTTTCCGTAAACAAAGGAATTATTTCAAAAAAGAACAAAAAATTTGCAGAAAGATGGATATATAACAGTCCGGATAAAACACTGAAGATATTCATTTCTGCTCATTCTAATAAATCTTACTTTATCAAATACTGCTTGTAATAATAAACTGGCAAGGAGGAGACATGGCAATAGTTGATTATCTTATAGTGATAATTTATATAATTGCAATTATTTTTGTCGGCATAATAGTTCAGCGAAAAGCATCGGCTGGTATTGATTCATATTTCCTCGGCAACAGGCATCTGCCCTGGTGGGCTTTGGGAGCATCAGGCATGGCTTCCAATCTTGATGTGAGCGGAACCATGATAAATACTGCATGGATTTTTGCACTCGGCGCAACAGGAATGTTTATTGAGATCAGAGGCGGTGTCACTCTTATAATGGCATTTCTTATGATATTTATGGGCAAATGGAACCGCAGAGCAAGAGTCATGACTATGGCAGAGTGGATGCGGTTCAGATTCGGGCCCAAAAGGGAAGGGGATGTCGCAAGGCTGGTTTCCGCTATCTCTATAATTATAGTAACTATTGCAATGGTGACCTATTTTGCAGTAGGCTCAGGTAAATTTATCAGTACATTCCTCGGCATACCTGATATAGGCAGAATAGAAGATCCTCTTACTCAGGAAGAGGTAAAATCTCTTGAAAGTTCAATCGAGATTGTGAAAAACAGGACGGATATTTTTCTGTCTGATGTTACTCAGGCATCTATGGAACTGCCTATGGCAAAATCGATGGAACGGGGAATGCAAAACATTGAATCCGGGTTTTTATCTATAAAAGAACACCCGAATAATATTACAAAATTATCGCGATTATCCCTGAAATTAAAAGATCAGTCTAATTTAATAAAATCAATCCGGCGGTCAGATAAATTTACTCAAATAATAAATAAAGAGCCTGACGGAGATTTATCTCTGCATTTTAATGACTTGTCAGCTCAATTCCTGAATTTTGAGCAGCAGTTTCAGAATTCGGCCTGTTATTCGATTTTTATTAGGGCACAATTTCTTGCTGCTTTTATGATGATATTTCTTGCCATGATTTATACTGTTGCCAGCGGATTGTATGGAGTTGTCTGGACAGATGTTTTCCAGGGGGCGCTGATTTTCGGAACAATATTCTATATATGTGTTACAACTTTTACAAATTTTAGAGTCCCGGAGAAATTTTTTATCTCAATACCCATGAAAGACGGTACTTTTCAGGCGCTGTCAACAACGAGAGAGGTGTGGACAAGCATTATACCGTCATTTCAGCTGCATTTTCCTGCTGATTCTGTTTATTCAATTTACAATCTGTTCGGAATTGCAATTCTTTTCTATTTGATAAAAGTAACTATTGAGGGAAGTGGAGGAACCTCTGGATACATGATTCAGAGGTATTTTGCATCTAAGAGCGACAGAGAGGCCGGGCTGCTCTCTCTGTTCTGGACATTCCTGCTCTCATTCAGATGGCCGTTTATTGCTTCAATTGCTGTTATGGGTGTTGTTTTCGGCACAACCAACGGAGTGATTAACGACCCCGAAACAGTGTTGCCTATTGTTATAAATAAACTGGTTCCTGCCGGAGTAAAAGGATTTCTCGTTGCAGGGTTGATTGCAGCAGCAATGTCGACTTTTGACTCTACGGTTAATGCGGGGGCATCGTACTGGGTCAAGGATATTTATCAGGCATATTTAAACCCGAAAGCATCTGAAAAGAAATTAATGCTTCACAGCAGGTGGGCATCAGTTATAATTGTAATTTTCGGACTTATATTCAGCCTGTTCATTAAAAATATTAATGAAATTTGGGGATGGATAACAATGAGCATCGGGGCAGGAATGATCATCCCGACTCTTGTTCGCTGGTACTGGTGGAGGCTTAACGGATATGGGTTTGCAATAGGAACTGCTGCAGGAATGATAGCTGCAATTATCCAGAGAATTATGTTTCCTCATGTGCCTGAGTATGTTTCGTTTGCTTTTGCCAGCAGTATCTCCTTTGCTGCCATGCTTATAGGAACATACGCTACCAGGCCGACAGATGACGATGTACTTTTTGAATTCTATAAAACGACCCGTCCGTTTGGGTTTTGGAGAAGTGTTCGTAAAAGATTTCCCGAATCTTTGCTTGCGAAAATTGATACTGAAAACCGCAGAGATAAACGTGCAATATGGCTTGCAGTTCCGTGGCAGCTTGTAATGTTTCTTATGTGGATAACGCTTATTATGAGACAGTGGGTGTACTTTTTTGAACTTCTTGCTGTATTAATTGCCCTTTCAGCCAGTCTCTATTTTATGTGGTTCAGGCATCTCTCAAAGGAAGTCAAAGTAGAAGCTGAAGTTTAATAAATTGAGGAGTTTATGGAAAACAGAAAAAGCGGCCTTCTCCTTCATATAACCTCTCTGCCGTCTAAGTTCGGCATAGGAGATTTGGGCCCTTCGGCATATAAATTTGTGGATTTCTTAAAAGAGGCAGGCCAGCATTTTTGGCAGATTTTACCTTTAAATCCAACTGACCTTTATCACGATAATTCACCATACCGCAGTGTTTCGGCATTTGCATTTAACACTCTTTTAATTAGCCCTGAGTTTTTGGTGCACGACGGGCTTGTTGATTCTGATGATATTAATATCAATATTGATAAAAACAGAATTGATTATAAAAAAGTCACATCCTGGAAGCAGGGGGTTTTTGAGAAAGCATTTTCGAAATTTTCTTTATTAAAAAATGAAACAGAGTTTGAAGAATTCTGCATTAAAAATCAGTCATGGTTGGAAGATTTTGCTCTTTTTACTGCTTTAAAAGAACATTTTAAGGGCAAGTCGTGGATTGAATGGCCTGATCCTTTAAAAAACCGCAACAAAGAGATTTTGTCAAAAATGCGTAATGAACTCGGATCAGGAATCATGAAAGTAAAGTTCCTCCAATATATTTTTTATAAGCAGTGGAACCAGTTAAAGAAATACTGTAATGATAATGGAGTAGAGATAATCGGAGATATCCCGATTTATGTGACACTTGACAGTTCAGACGTGTGGACGAATTCCGAGCTTTTTAAACTTGACGAAAATAAAAATCCGATTAAAGTTGCAGGCGTACCGCCTGATTATTTCAGTAAAACCGGCCAGTTATGGAGTAATCCTGTTTACAGATGGGATATCATGAAAAAAAACAGGTACAAGTGGTGGATTGACAGGGTACGCCACAATGAAAATATATTTGATATATTCAGGATTGACCATTTTAGAGGATTTATTGCCTTTTGGGAAGTTGATGCTAAGGAAGATACGGCAAAGAACGGAACATGGGTTAAGGCTCCGGCAAAAGATTTTTTTCGTACTCTGACCGCTGAATTGCCCGGGCTAAAGATAATTGCAGAGGATTTAGGATCTATAACTCCTGATGTCGTAGAAATAATTGATATTTTTAATTTTCCGGGTATGCGTGTTATACAATTCGCTTTCGGAAAGAATTTTCCGAAGAGTGAGCATTTACCGGATAATGTGATTACAAACTGTTTATTCTATACAGGAACTCACGATAATAACACTGTTAAGGGCTGGTTTAAAAAAGAGACTGATAAAAAGCAGCGCAGAAGAGTTTCTGAATATGCAGGGCAAAAAGTTACAAAGAAAAATGTAGCAGATATTATGATAAAACTTGTAATGGATTCAAAAGCAAATATCTGCATTATTCCGGTGCAGGATATTCTTTCACTTGATGAAAAAAGCAGGATGAATATTCCTGCAATAAATAGAGGTAATTGGAGATGGAAGCTGAAAGAGGGGCAGTTAGAAAATACCATTGTTGCTCAATTATCAAAGATGGTGAAAATTTATCGCAGGAAATAAAAAATTTGTCTGCTGTTAGGAGATTTTTATAATGCAGGGCAGAATTATTGAATTTATTTTTAAATAAGTACTGCAAATTTAGCAGGAGGGAAAACGTGTTATATAAAGTACACAGATATTGTAAAATTAACTTGCATTTTACTATGAGAATTTTTATAATATCTGTCTGCATTAAATCATTCCACCTATCAGAGAGTGGAACAGTTTATGGAAGTTGGAATTGTTATTCCGGCATATAATGCCGAGTCAAATATAAAGAACGTTCTTTTAAAAATTTTTAAGTACGTAAAGCCGGATAATATTTTTGTAATAGATGACGGATCTGCAGACAGAACATCGGAAATTGCTGATGAATTAAATGTAAAATGTATTCGTCACAATACAAATCTCGGTAAAGGAGAAGCTCTTAAAACCGGTTTCAGTGCGGCAGGGAAAACAGGGGTGGATGCGGTTATCACTATTGACAGTGACGGGCAGCATGACCCTGATAAAATTCCAGAATTTATCAGGATTATGGAGCATAACAATTCGGATATTGTTTTGGGAACAAGATCATTCGGATTATCAAATATGCCGATTGATCGGATTTTGTCAAACAGGCTAAGCTCTCTTGTCGTATCTCTTGTCTGCGGAAAATGGATTCCTGACAGCCAGTGCGGATACAGAATGATCAGGCTGAAAAGCCTTGATGCTCTTTCTCTTACAAGCAGTAATTTTGAACTTGAGAGTGAACTTCTGATTAAAGCTGCACGGCAGAAGAGGAATATTACTTTTTGTCCTGTTCCTGTAATTTATAACGGGACAGGCAGTAAAATTAACAGATTAAAAGATACTAAGCGTTTTTGTAAAATGATTATTGGAATTATCGGAAAAAGATGATGCTTGAGAACCTTGTTCATATTTTTAAATCTCTTCCGAAAGAAGCTGTTACCGCATTGATTGCAACTCTTCCGATTTTTGAATTAAGAGGAGCAATACCCTGGGCACTGTCAGCTCCTCCCATAGGAGGAGGGCTTTCATGGCAGAGTGCGTACCTTTTTGCAGTAATAGGAAATTTTATACCTGTTATTCCGATTCTTCTGCTCCTTGAACCTGTTGCAAAGGTTGTACGGAAGGTTAAGATAGGGGACAGTTTTTTAAACTGGCTTTTTGCAAGAACAAGAAAAAAGAGCGGAGTTATTGAAAAGTACGAAGCCCTTGGGCTCATAATATTTGTGGGTATTCCTCTTCCTGTTACAGGAGCGTGGACAGGTGCAATAGCGGCATTTATTTTTGGGATTCCTCTTAAGTATTCAATCCCGTGCATTATTGCAGGAATTCTTCTTGCAGGGGTTATTGTTACTCTTGCATCTTTGGGAGTTATAAATTTTATCGGTGTTATAGGAAACGGGGCGTAGCGCAGCCCGGTTAGCGCGCATGCTTCGGGAGCATGAGGTCGAGAGTTCAAATCTCTCCGCCCCGACAAAAGGGGCCGTCTATTAATGTCGGCCCCTTATTTAAGTATTTATCAAACCACATCAGCATACGGTAAAGAACATCAACCCTGTGCTGTTTTTCTCTGAAACCGTGATTTTCTCTCGGATACCTTACAAAACGGGTTTCAACTCCGTATCTCTTTAACCCCCTGTAAAACTGGCTGCATTGGGCTATGGGGTCAATAACGTCATTTTCTCCGCATAAAATCAAGGTGGGTGTTTTAACGTTTTTAACATAAGTTATGGGAGACATGCGGATAAAATCATCGAGATTCTCGTACGGAGTGCCAAGATACCAGGTGTCATAAGGATTAATACCAGGTGTTTCTGACCCGTATTCAACTGCAAGATCAATAACAGGCGCTCCTGATACTGCTGCTTTAAACATGTTTGTCTGTGTTACTGCCCAGGCACTCATGTACCCGCCGTAAGACCATCCGCCGATACCCAGCTTTTCTTTGTCTGCAATGCCTTTAGAAACAATATAGTCAGTTCCTGCAATAACATCCTTAAAATCTATTCCGCCCCAGTCTTTTTTAATTATCGCCATAAAATCGTACCCGTACCCTGAAGATCCCCGGATATTGGGGCACAGTACAACAAAACCCTTTTTAGCCAGAACCTGAGCCCAGGAATCAAGCCTTCTTGCAAAACGCCCGGACGGGCCTCCGTGTACATTTATAACAGCAGGGTAAGAGTCCTCCTGTTTATATCCAACAGGTTTATAAATAGACGCTTCTATCATTTTTCCGTCAAAACTTTTATATTTTATTATTTCAGGTTCAATCAGATTTAGCGTATCCCATGCAGCATTAAAACTACTTATTTTTTTGCACGATTTAAAATCCTCGGAAATATAAATCTCGGAAGCTTCTGTAAAATCACTCCCTGTAAACAGTAATTTGCCGCCTGAATAACAGAAAGACCTTGATGGATTTGTTTGGGGAGTGCCCATTAATTCGGCTTTACCTTTTACGGAAATTTTATAAAAAGAGTTTGTAAATCCGTTTTGAACGCTTGCAAGGATATGATTGTTGTCAATCCAGACAAAATTATTAACCTGATGGTCAATTTTATTTATTGTAAGATTTACAGGGTTGCATTTTTTAAAGCCCGTAATAAAAATATCATATTCATCAAGGCCGTTGTTTCTTGCACCGAGGAAGGCGATTTTTTTTGTGTCAGGAGATATTTTTATATTTGAAAAGGGCCTGGGCGGAGTTATTAACAGCTCCATTTTATTTGTTTTAATATCCAGAATGTAAATGTTGTTTGTTAAAAGTTCCGGAAAGATGTTTTGAGTCGCTGATATTAATAATTTTTCTTTTCCAGGTATCCATCTGTATTCTGAAATACGCCATTTGCCTGTAATTAAATCTGTTGTCTTTTTGGTTTTGATTTCAAAAAGTTTCAAAACCGATGGAGTTTCGTCATAATCTTCAACAAAAGCATCGTCTTTAGTATCCTTTTTCTTATCTTCCTTTTTACCTGTAAGAAAAGCAATGTACTTTCCGTCAGAAGATAATTCAAATGAGCGGATGCTGGTCTTGCTTTTTGTCAGCGGTTCTGCTTCTCCGCGGTTTAATGAAATCCGGTAAATCTGTCTTTTATCATTACGGTTGGATAAAAACATAAGTTTTTTGCTGTCAGGTGTCCAGCGTGGCCGGTTATCCGATTTATGTGAACCTGTAAATCTTTCAGCTTTTTTTAAAGATAAATCATAAAGCCAGATATTGGTTTTTGTTTTGAAATCCTTAACAGGCTCGGAAACAGTAAACGCAATAATTTTTCTGTCAGGGCTAACCTGAAAATCGTAAATTCTTGCGCTTCTTGTTGATTCCACAAAACGTGTAATTTCCTTTTTTAAATTTACTGCCAAAGAGTCTGCTTTCTGCGGGAATGCAGAATTTGCAGTAAGAAGTACGGAAATGATAAGCAGAATAAAAACAGTTTTTACATTAGGTGTGCAGGGTGATTTTTTCTTTTGCATAATTAATACCTCCTTTTGGTGTCATGGGAATTGTAAACAGGGAATGCACCTATTCTGCTTTATGTGTTTTTGTTTCTTTTTAATAAATTCCCGGATATCTTTATGTAATATAAGAAAATTATTTGTATTTTTGTGGAAAAAGATAATGTAAAAATTCCGTTGATCATTGATTATTATATTAAACCTGTTTACTCAGGCCGGTTCCCTCCTGTCTGAGAATAGTAAGCTCAGTATTAATTAAACGAATTTATTATTTGTTTCAAATGTTTGTGAAGAATAAATAATAAAAAAATACTTGACAAATCGTATAATTTTAGTTATTATGAACAATATTATTTATGCATAATGTTTTAAGGTAGACATCTGCAGGTGTGCAGGACTTACCATCAAAGGAAAAGAGGTAACATTGGCCATAGTAGGCTGTTTTAATGTTAGCTGAAAATATCAGAAGTTTAAGAAATCCCTGACTTCAAATTCAGTTTGAATTAAAATATAGTGAGTGGTTAAGATAATGATTTTATTTTCATATTGAAGACATATCTTTTTGTAACTTGGGTAGTATCTTCAATAAATACGAAAGTAATATTTATTATTTCTGTTCCGATCCGGGAATAAAATATGTAAGGTGTTATTACGGCTGTCGGGCAGATTTACAATAAAATAATTTAGTAATGAGAATCGCAGGAATTAATCACAGGAGGATTTTATGTTTTATTTCAGCAGGAGTAAAAAAAATCAGTTTGTCCTAAATGTTGTTATTCTTTTACTGTTTATCTGTCTTCCGCTGCTGAATTGTAATTCCGGCGGTGATGACAAGGCAAAAAATAAAAATCAGACATCTGCGTTTATTCACAATAAAAAAGACGGGTTGTGGAAAAATAAAAAGAAATTAAACTTTGAAGAAATATTGTCAATCGGGGACGAACAGGGAGATGATAAGCATGCTTTATACATGCCGGTTGCTATTCAGACGGATGAGGATGGCAATATTTACATTTGTGACCGCGGCGATCATGCAGTTAAAGTTTATGATAAGCAGGGTAGGTTTCTTTATAATATTGGTCATAAGGGAATGGGGCAGGGTGAGCTGATTAACCCTTATTTGATGGCATTGGCAGGAAACAAGCGTTTGATTGTTGTTGACAGGCAGAGAAATGTTAATTCTTTCAGCTTGTCCGGTAAATTTTTAAACAGTTTCAAGGTAAAAAAAGGCAGGCCGTACAGCCTGTTTTGTGATGCAGGTAAAATATACATGACATTTGCAATTCTACCTTTTCTTCCCACTGAGGATCAATACAAGAAAATGGTATTTGTGTATAATTTTAAAGGTGAAGTTGTCAATTCGTTTGGAAAGCCCCATCCAATGGGTGAAGCACCGTCCGGAAAACAATTTTCATCGGGTTTCATTTGCGGAAATAAAAAGAATCTGGTGCTTGCATGTGAGAGCCTTTATAAGATGGAAATATATAGTACTGAAGGACATCTTGAATCTGTTATTGATTGTGAGGCGGATTTTTTCCCGCAGCCGGAATTGGTTTCATTGTCCGTACCTGTAAAAATGATTGCCACCAGATCTGAAAGTAAAGCAGTTAACTTATTTCCTGACGGCAGGATTTTATTGACAATTCTTGACAGGGGAATTTTATACAAAGAGGAATACAAAAAGAGAGTTCAACCGGGTTCTGTTCCCGAGGGTTTGAAAATACATTACAGTCTGTTTGATGACTATGGACATTTACTGCAGAATTTTGATGATGATATGGAAAAGCATGGTGTCATTATTTACATAGATTCCGAGGGTCTTGTCTATACAATAAGCAGTCCTTATCAAGTACCTGTGGTCAGAAAATACCGAATATCTTTTATTCCTGTTTCGTAACAGTACAGCGCTGAGAAATAATTATACAGAAATGTTTATTTGTAAGTGTTTGTAAACCAAAATAATGACTTTGTTAATAAATTTAAAAGTGTAAAACTGTTTAAAAAAACTTGTTTTTTTATCTTTATTTTTGTACATTGGATGTATATTAAATGTCAGTACAAATAATAAAGGTGTAATCATGGCAAGAACAGCAGTAATTCAGGCGCGCATTGACCCGGAAATAAAGAAAAAAGCACAAAATATTTTTTCAGAATTAAACATTACTATGTCCGAAGCAATTTCTTTATTTCTTACTCAGGTTACTTTAAACAGAGGTATCCCTTTTGATATACGTATTCCCAACAGATTAACTGCAAGGACCCTGAGTGATTCAGAAACAGGAAAAGAGCTGCATCAGGTTTCCGATGTGAATGAGTTGTTTAAGGAGCTGGATATTTGAATATTGTCTATACTACTCAGTTCAAAAAAGATTTTAAGAGAATGAAGAAGCAGAATAGGGATCTTGATAAATTAAGATATATTATTGAGGAACTTGTCAGCGGCAGGAAGCTTGATCGGCAATTTCGTGATCATCAATTATCAGGTATGTGGAATGGGCACAGAGACTGCCACATAGAAACAGACTGGATTCTGATTTATCGAATATCTTCCGGAACTTTATACTTAGAGCGTACAGGATCACACTCAGACCTTTTTAAATAGTTTATTCAATTTAATTTCCATTATGGGGGAAATATGCGAAATCTCCATTATATTATAATGTTTTTGATTATTTTTTCCTGCAGCAGACAAAAGGATCCCAAAACTTTTCGATCCGATAATCATAAGGTTATACAAGCCATTGATTGTTATAACTCGTTTAAAGCGCCGGATAATTGGAATGGAAATTTTGGATTTAAAGACAGTGTGCTAGTTGTCCACAATCCGGAACAGGGGCTCTATCATGACTCCGACAGATTATTAGTTGATAAAAGGCCTTTTCTGACAATTGATGAAAATTCCGGACACGCGCTTAGTGCTCAAATGATTCTGTCTGATTTCCAAGGTAACATTTATGTGTTTTATCAAAAAAACAATTCAAATTACAGCATAATTAAAAAATATGATCCGGCCGGCCGTTTGCTTGCGGATTTAAATGAAGAGAATGGCCTGGAGAAAATCAGTGACTGGTCGTTTTGGGATGTTGATGAAAAAGATAATCTTTTTGTGTGTGAATACGGTTATTCCGGTTATCCGTTTCTACGGTTCAATAAAAGGGGAAGTTTGACTGTAAAGGAGTTGATACCGTTCAGAAAGAATTTTCTAATGGGATTCTTCTTAAGAAATAATAATATTTATTTGTTAACTGATGTCAATATCAGAGACAACAGAGTGATTAAAATTAGTAAAGTATCAGAAGATCTGAAATTTACACGGGAATTATACACGAAAACATGTAAGCCCTTAATCAAAGTGCCGATTTTTTCAGGTTCATTAACTTCATTTTACAAACCATATTCAAAACTTAAAAATAAATGGGCAGTTGATTCTGAAGGTTTGCTCTACATTGCAGATACTTCACAATATCAGATATCTGTTTATAATCAGAACGGAGAACTTGTCAAAGTAATTGACAGGCCTGATTACAAACCCTTAAAGGTCACAGATATAGATAAACAGGTTTATTATGACAGACAGATTCTTCGGACCGCCTTATGGCAGCGGGATTCCTGATAAAATAAAGAGGCGGATAATCAAAGAGTATAAATTCCCTGTTTATAAACCCGGGATCAAGAAGATGATTATTGATAATGAAAATCGTATCTGGGTTTTAACATACGAAATCAATGATCAGTATTTTTCAGGAGTGGATATTTTTGACAGACAGGGAATTTTTTTACAGCGTGTATGGATGAGTCTTTTCCCTGAATTTGTCAGGGATGATAAAATTTACTGTATCTTTGATGACGGATACGGTGATGCTGTGAGTAAAGTGTATGCCTTTGTAAAGAATGTGCAGTAATGTATGTTTTAGATGTTTTTTAGCGCTGAGAAAATTGTTTAATATAATGAAGTTGCTTTTTCAAGAAATTAGGTTCCTCCGAGAAAGAGTTAGAAAAAAATAGTTGACTTTGATCAAATTCCTAATTGCAGCTTATCCTATTTCTTCTTGTATCGTAATTTTTTAAAAATAATGACTAAAAAACGCTGGCTGGCTAAAAAATCTTTTCCGACGATCGAAAATTGCACATTCTTAAACAGACATTTTGTGAAGTGAATAGAAAAAGCCCAAAACAAAAGATTTTAAAATGCATTTCATATATCGGTTTGAAACCGGCCACTTAATGCAGATTGAAATAAAACACAGCAATGTTTCAATGGTCGTAACATATTGATAAAAAACAACATAGCTCTTTCATATAATATTTAAATGAAGTTTGGCAAAGATTTTGCTGTATATCATCTCGAAATGAAGAAACAATGCAGTCTTATATAAAGTTTGTTCGGAGGATAAAATGCAGAGGAAAGTTAGTATTACGATATTTGCCGTGATTTTGAGCATGGCAGCAAATATTTTTGCGCAGGAGAAGACAAGTAAACTTCTACCTGACGAAGTAGGCGGTAGCTTTATAGCAACACGCCAGGATCAGACAACAAGAAATGCTCCGGGCCCCGGTGCAGGCCCTGGATTCTCCCTGTATGCAAAGTACAACCTGAACCCAAGGATGTTTTTTACAGTAGGTGCAGGTTATGTTTCTGCAACTGATAATATTATGAGATTTGATAAGGAAAAAGTGTCTCTCTTTCCAATGGCTGAACTGCGGTTCGGTTATAATATAATGTCAGGGAAATTTTCACCATATGTAAATGCCGGAATTATGGGATTCAAATCTGTTTATACAGATAAACTCGCAAATACAACCACAAATATGAGATACGATCCAGCATTTACTGGCGGGCTTGGTATGAGTTATAAATTGAATAAGCAGTTATCCCTGAATGCAGGTGGAGATATAGCTTATGCATTTATGAGCACTACATCGGGAAATGTTGGAAAACCTATCTTTTGGATGGCAAAAGCTGGCGTAAGTTATGCACTCGGCAAATCAACGAAGAAAGCCAAAGGCGAAGAGATAGAATATCCGGTTGACAATAATGAACTTGCAATTGACGATCTGTTTAAAATGAATTCCGATGACAATACTTCAGGAAAGAAAAAATCAACTGTTAAATCTGGTAATAAAAGTGAAGATGATGCCCTTGCACTTCTTTTCGGGGAATCCGAACAATCCGGAAGTGATGTAAATGCAGGAACCTCAACAACTAAATCTGCTGATAATTACAATAGTTCTGCAGAGACATCAAATTATTCAAGGCCGAGAAATGCAAATGAACTAATTGCACGGGTTGAGCAGCTTCAGGCTGAAATTGACAGGAACAGAAGAGAAGTTGATAACCTGAAAAGTAAAGTATCGGAAAATGAGCGCACACTTGCTCAGGTTTCAGGCAAAGTCGCAGGCCAATATGCAGGTATTGAGCAAAGCTCAGCTGGCAGAGTAAGTGATAACAGTTTTAAATCCAATTATAAACAGGCTTTGCAATACTTCTATAATAGAAATTACAAAGAGACAATCCGAATGATGCGCAGCCTGCTTTCTTCAAATCCGGATAACCGGCTTGCAAGTAATTGTCAGTACTGGATTGGCGAGAGCTTAAATGCTATGGGTGATTATCGCAGTGCGGTTCAGGCATTTAATTCGGTTTTGTCGTACAGAAAGTCATACAAATTTGATGATGCGCTTTTAATGGCAGGCCTCTGCTCTCTAAAACTTGGTGATAAAAGCACTGCACGGGAAAGATTCCAGAAACTTGTCAGTAAGTATCCGGATAGTGAATACGCACCAAAAGCCATGAGATATCTTGGCAGATTATAAGTAAACTCCTTCCTCATTTTCATATAAAGAAGTTACAGCCCCCTTCTCCGAAATGGAGGAGGGGGTTTTCGTTAGTTTTTTATCAGCGAATTACACGAATTACGCAAATTAAATATTGACAACTGACATAATATAGTTAAAAGATATCTTGAAATATGCTTTAATTATTAATATCTTAATGAGCAAAATAAAACAAAATTCAAAAGGAGTTTCGTTCATGAAGATAGGTATAATTTCGGACAGTCATGATAATCTCCCTGCATTAAAAAAGGCTGTAAGCCTTTTTAATGACATAGAAGCTGATCTTGTAATACATGCAGGAGATTTCATCTCTCCCTTTGTTTCATTGCCTCTTAACGAGCTCGAAATGGATTTTATCGGTGTATTCGGGAACAATGACGGAGATAAATTAAATCTTCAGAAAGCATTAAAAAACAGGATTTTTCGTTCACCTCATATTATTGAGGTTGAAGGAAAAAGAATTGCGATCATGCATGAGCCGGATTATCTTGAAAGCCTTGAAAAAAGCGGTGATTTCAGCGCTATCATTTACGGACATACTCATGAAGTAGATATAAGAGGAGATAGAACGCTGATAATTAATCCCGGTGAGTGCGGAGGCTGGATTAATGGAGAGAGAACTATTGCATTGTGGGATACAATAACAAATGATGTAAATATTTTACGAGTTTAATGTAACTATTTTAAAAATATTTCGTCTCTAAGATTGAGACCATGAAACAGAGAACATATAAAAATATCTTAAAGAGCCATAAGAACAAGGTTTACAGTTACGCCTTCTATTTTCTGCACAACCACCAGGATGCAGAAGACGTAACTCAGGAAGTATTTATAAAACTCTGGAATAACAGGGAAAGTGTTGAAAGTAAAAGAATAGTTTCGTGGCTGATGAGAGTGACCCATAATTACTGTATTGATTTAATAAGACAGAAAAAGGATTCGAGAAGCCAGCAGAAGGTACTTCGTACAATAGATTGGGAAATAATGGATAAAATGGAAGGAACAGATAAAAATCCGGAATATTCATACGAGAGACGTGAGACAAAGGGCATACTTTTATCTGCAATTCAAACATTGCCTGACAATGTCAAGAGCATGATGCTTATGCACTACTTCCAGGGTTTGAAGTATAATGAGATATCCGAAATGCTGGATGTTAATGAAAACACAGTAAAAGTGACTGTGCACAGGGGGAGAAAAATATTAAGGGAAGTATTAACAGAAAGATTTCCCGAAAGAGCGAGGCAGTACAATGAATGACAGATGCCTTAAAATAGAAGGGCTCATTGAGCGTTTTTTTGACGGAGAAACCACAAGAAAAGAAAATCGTGAAATTCAGAGGCATATTAAGGTTTGTGAGAACTGCAGAAAACTTGTTTATCAAAATCAGGATATAACTGATTTCTTTACAAATCTTCCCGAATTAGAATGCCCTGAAACGGTTTTGGATACAATAAATAATTTCGCTCAAGTTGAAAGAGTTCCAAAAAGAAAAAAAATAATTGATCTGCATACTTTGTTCAACTGGAAAAGTGCAGTAGTGGGAATCGCTTTTTCAACAGCCATTATTTTTCTTATTGTCAGGCCTTATTCAAATCAGATGCCTGCAGACAGGCCATATCCTGTGTATAAACAGAAAGATATTGAGAAGGCTAAAATAGAAGCGTTGTGGAGTTTAGGATTTATAGGAAATAAAATGAGAAAAAGCGAAATAAAAGCTGTGAAGGAAGTTTTTTATAAGAGTCTCCCTGAAACGATAAAAAAGAGTTTAGAACAATCTGTTCCAATACTCTTCGGAGGTAAAAAATGAAAAGGACTGTATTTTTAACCGGACTATTAAGTGTGATATTTATAGTAACCGGATTATTTGCTCAGGATACTGATATAACAAGATTGCCCGGATACATTAATTTGGAAAAGATCAAGATTCCAAAATCGGCATCGGAAATTACTGATATTTCTATCGGCCCCGGTTTGTTAAAATTACTTTCCGGTACAAGTTCGGATTCAAGTATGAAAAAAGGGATTTCCGGAATTATGTCAATAAGGGTGAAATCTTTTGAGATAGATGATTCGGAAGCAGGTAAATTGTTAAAACAGCTTCAGGAAATTATCCGAAAAGTTGAAAAGGATAAATGGGAATCCATAGTCAAAGTTAAAAGCAAGGATGAATTTACAAACATCAGCGTTAAAATGAATTCGGGAAAACCTGTCGGGCTTTTAATTCTTTCTTACGAAGCCGGAGATAAGGTTACACTTGTTAATGTCTGCGGTAAAGGGATTGACCTGAATGCAATAAAAAACATGGGCATGGACCTTGGCGGATATGAAGATAAGCTTGACAGCCTGGATATGAATTTTTAAAAAGTAGTTCGCACATAAAATTGTAAAACCCTGACAGGGCTTCAAACCCTGCCAGGGCTTTATTTTAATATAGATGTTAAATCATTTTTTTCTGTCAAAAAATCCTATTGCTCCCGAAAGAATTATCATAGTTGTGAGGAAACACCTATGAATAATGCACTGCCCAAAGAAGCAAATCCGCGCCAGATTGAGAAAAACAGGGAACCGAATGCTATCATTGTTGTCAAAGTCGTGAGAAGTATGGCCTTTCCTGTGCTGGCAAATACAGTGTGAATTGAACCTTTGCCTTCAATACTGTAAACTGCATACCTGCAAGGTGCATCAGGCCTACCATCCAGATAATTCCTACTGTCAGAGGAAGCATTGCAATTAAGGCATCTCTTACAGAGCGGAAATCAAGCAGCAGCAGAAGGAAAACAACAAATACTGTCAAGTATAGTGCATTACGGCCGTCTCTGCCTATTACTTTCATCAGAGTCTGAAAAATAGGAGGCATTCCTGTAACCCGTTTGCTTATAGATTTTATATCTTTCACAAAGTTATCCAGAAATACCCTATCTGTCCACATGTTGGAAGCCGGATAAATTGTAATAAGGAACAGAGATGTGTCATTGTTTGCGTAACGTTCAATAATCTGATCCGGCACCGGCAGGGTTTTAATTGTGATTTCATCAGTAGATGCCATATTGGCCACAGTCTTCTTGAAATAGTGGGCAAATACCTGCTGGAATGAAGAAAGATTCCTTGCAGATTTATCAGGATTTTTTAAAATAAACTTGCTGAGATTTGCAATCCTGTTAACAGAAGAAGAATCATCAGGGCTTCCGGTAAGAAGTGCACATGCTTTATCAACTTTATCCTGTCCGCCAATGTATGCCATATCCTGAAGTTCCAGAACGTTCCAGTTAAGCCTCTCGATTTCATGGCTCAGGCTTCCAATTTCTGCTTTATTTAATTTTAAATGCACTGTGGAACTTAAAATAGTCTCTTTTATTTTTTTAATTAAAGGAGACCTGCTTTTCTGTTCTTTTTTTGATGGAATATATTGCGAGATATCTTCGACAAGAGCTACTGTTGGAAGGTTTCTGTATTTTTTAGCAAGCTCTTCACATTTTTCAGGTGTTTCTGCAAGTACAAGAGCGTAGTCCATTGTGAGATTGAATTTATCAATAACAGTATCCATAAGTGCAATTGACGTAAGCCCCTTAGGCTCCATATGGAGATAGTTCTGATCAAAAGTTATCTTTCCGGCGGAAAGAAGGAGCAGAATAGTTGCAGCTACTGCTCCGATCAAAGTAAACAGATATTTTTTGCTTAAAAATATACTTGTAGCGCCGAGGCTTCTGAAAGTTATGTCCTGTTCTTTAATAATAGCGCCTTTTTTCTCCTTTTTTCTCTCTGATATAACCAGAAAAATCGGGAGTACCAGGAATGTTTCAACAAGCATGGCAATAAGGCCCAATCCGGTTACAAGCCCCATCTCCTTCATACCCTGGGAAGAACTTATCATCATTGTAAGAAAGGCAAAAGCAGTAGTAATGCCTCCGGTTATTATTCCCTTGCCGTTTTTATTAAATGTAATCTCAAGAGCTTCATTTATTGATTTACCCTGCCGCCTCCATTCTGTAAATCCTGAAATTATGTGTATTGCAAAATCAATTCCCAATCCCACAAGAATGACAGACATCATCTGTGTCATGATGTTGAGTGTTCCAATGAGAATGCTTGTTAACCCCATTGCCCACAATATTCCGATGAACAGATTTATAACAGCATAGATAGGAGCAAGCCACATTCTGAATGATACCATCAGAATGATGAGAACGGCAATACCTGCAATAGCAGTTGTATAGTTAGCGCTTTTTTCCCGTAAACCATTTCATCTCTTGCGAGTGGTATTGTGCCTGTAAGCCCTGTATCAACTCCCGGAAATTTCTTTAAAGATAAATCAACAAGAGATTTAATATTGTCAGTTGCAGAAACAACTTTTTTAATATCAAGTGCAGAAAAGTTGGGTATGACATTCAAAATTAATGCTTTTTTATCATAGGAAAGAAAATAGGGATCGCCTATGATAAGATTATCAGCCGTTGATTTTATTTGTGCGGAGGAGATGTGCTTCCCTGCAGTATTTTTTTCCAAATCCGAAATTAAATCATTGATTCCATAAAGAAAATGAACAGCATTATCTTCCTTTTCTCTTGAGGATATTGACTCTTCATTTTCGCTGTATTCTTTTTCCATTGAGTCGTTAATGTGCCTGATCAGAGGCAGAAGATTGGGATTTGTGTAAATGGGCATAAAGTTTTTTAAACTTTTTTGTTTTATGAGCATAAGGCCGTGATGTTTTAAAAAGTTAGTGTCTGTCTTATAATCAACGCGTTTTACAAAAGAATATGTTTGTTTCCCTGTTGTATCTTTAAGTGCAAGAAGCCTGGGAGCGAGATAATCTCCAAATGCTTTTACGTTCCCTGAACTACAATTACAATGCTTGAGGCGGATTTGAACTCTTTTAATATTCGGCTATATTCAATAGTCTGAGGGTCTTTTGCAGGAAGAAGATTTGTCCACTGCATTGAAACTTTAAGCTGAGAGACAAATGCCATGAAAAAAAGTGTAATAACAGCAGTAATGAAAATCATACGTTTTGTACCTAAAAATCTAAAATGAAATTTAATACAGAAAAAAGCTTACTCATCGTTATCAATTTTCGATAATTGTCATTTGTTCTTTGAAATATTGCCATCAAAAAGAGTGGAAAATGTCATTTCATACATCCACACGTTGTTTTATAAGGTTCTATGCGTACTTGTCCTGTTGGAGCGCTCGTTCTTGTATTTTTATTGAGATTTAATTGTATGGTAGCTGAATGTCAAACCTCCTCCATCTCTGTTTAAAGTAAAAGTGTTTGTACACCCTCAATTCATATTGTCGACCTGTTTTGATTAGTTTGGCAGGGACAAGTATGAACCAATTTCGAAATGTTGCATGCTCTTGTTTGAAAAACTTTTTGACTTTATATCGCATCATCACAGAGAGGTTATAGGCAAGTATATTCAAATTTATATGCGCCACGTTGTCCCAATTTTTTTAATCGGACGCTTATGACATCTTTATTGAATTGTTTTTTTGATCCTAATATTGCCATGACTAATGGATCACCTGTAAAATGTGTGATTCCTTTAATACGATTAACCCCTGAAAGGGATGCCAGGATAACAGACATGAGAACATGTGCATCCGTGAATTTGGTAGAATTGTAAATGTCTGTCGAGAAAACATCATTGAGTTTTGACCTAATCCAATGTTGTTAAAATACTTCATGATTGGTGACAAACCTGCATATTGTGTTAACATGGTACCAGTGAATGAATGTTTGATTTTTTTGCTTTTGAATTTTGATTTTTTTTGTTTATTTTTCTTTATCGGATAGGTGATCCTTTTTTTTATATTTGAAAGTGTCGTAACTTATTAAATATAATATCTTTGGGTCACTTATCCGATGATTCTATTTTAGATTTTTAGGTTATAATAAAAACGGAGTATTGATTGAGCGTTTAACAGGCCCTGAAGATAATATATCATTAATTTATTTTAAAAATAACAGACTTTGGGCTTACGGAGAGGATTCACTCCTTTTTTATGCTTTTAATATTTAGTTTATTTATGAATTTAATTTATAAAATTTATAATATCATTAAGCTACCGCATACAATTACACAGAATGCCGGGATGGTATTATCTAATTTTGGGGAAATTATAGAAACAGAACGAATCGTTTGAGATTCGCAACGAGATGAATATGTTATGATGCCCAATCATATCCATGCCATAATTGTATTGAAAAAAACAATTGATGGAATGGGTGACGGTTCGCACGTAGAGACGTACGGCCGTGTGTCTCTACGTGCGATCTACATATTTTCACATTTGTGTCTCCTTGATTTTAACCGTAAATTTTACTATATTATCCGGATTATAGTAAAAGGGGCAGTAATCCAAGGAAAATAAATATTTATCAAGGGTCTATGGAACAGAGAATATTTAAAAAATATCAAAAAGAGCCTGTTGTTAAAATAAAGGTTGCTCAATTTGGAGATTCAATTGATTTCGATGTAACAGGCAAATTTTCCGCAATTGATGATTTCGGGAATGTAATTCTCGACAGTGTTGATTCATCCGCAGGATGGAGGCTAAAGAAGTTTTCATACGAGCCTGCTACGTTTGTATTTTCAATTCTTGTATATAAAAGCAAAAATAAAAAGCAGGTTGAGAAAGTATCGGAAGAGCTGCGTATTAAAAATATAGAAACCCAGATCGATATCAGGGGCGGTTTGATTACTTTGAATGATAAAGTCATTACTGACAATACACATTATTTTCTTGTAACAGGTACATTTAATTCTTTAAAGGAAGCAAAGGATTTTCAGAGAGCATATCTCTATAATTTCAACACAGATATCGTAATGGAGAAGATACGCGAGGCGCGGTCTGTAATGGAAATTTTTGATATTGAATATCATCATTCGGCAAAATTTATAAATTCCATAAGAATTATTCAGGCAAATAAGAGTGGTGAAATTGTTTTAAAGGGTGTAAAGGTCGGAGAAGGCCATAAATGGTCTTTCAGGATGGATAAGATATGTCACGATCCGGTAGTGTTCAGAAACGATAATAACGGTAAATTAATAGCAGTTTCTGAAATAGGCCTGGAAAAGTATCTTCGCGGGGTTGTCCCTATGGAGATGCGGCAGGACGCACCTGAAGAAGCATTGAAAAGTCAGGCTGTAGCTTCGAGAGGATATGCAATATCTATGATAGGTATTGCCCATAACAGGGACTATTTTGATCTCTGCAGTGAACCGCACTGTCAAATTTTCGGAGGAGCCGGACAATGGGATAAAAGAGCTGACAAGGCCATAAAAGAAACAGCAGGAGAAGTACTGTATTCAGGATCAAAATTATGTGATTCTTTTTTTACACCGGTTTGCGGCGGTTTTACAAATGACGGAACTTTTAAAGAGCTTTTTATTCACAATACAAAACTTAAGGGAGAACTTGATACTGTAAATGCACAAAGTAAAGTGTCAGGCCTTGAGCATGAAAGAGATATTTTAGATTGGGTAAGTACAGAACCGGATGTTTTTTGTAAAAATGGCAATCAGCAGGGAGAAAAAGTAAGGGTGAATCACGAAGGTAATACCTTCCGCTGGTCAGTTTCGCTTGACAGGCGTGATATAGAAAAGTCAGTCAGGCGTTTTACGGGGCTTGATACAGGGACTATTTATGATATAATTCCAGTGAAGAGGAACAAATCAGGACATGTGTATGTGATTGAGATTATAGGCAGCAGGAAAAATATTATTATGAGCGGTTATAACAAAATATGCAGAATTTTTTCCCGTTCAGGACTGGAAAGCACATGCTTTTATGTGGAGAGGGTTCAAGTCTCCAATGGTATTCCGGGTTCTTTTGTTTTTACAGGTGCAGGCGAAGGAGAGGGGATAGGTATGTGCCAGTCTGGCGCAGTTGAAATGGCCTTACAAGGGCATAATTATAGAGAGATTTTAAAACACTATTTTGGTACGGATACTATAAAAAAATTATATTAACCGTGAATTTGAATAACTGGAATAGTGCTTCATTTTGTTTATTTGTTGAGGAGTTTTAATGTACGATGATTTATTAAATAAGATGAAACCTGTTAAGGAGCGGCTTGATCAACTTCGGGGGCATCTTTAACTTAGATGATAAAATAAAGAGAATTAATGAATTAGAGCAAGAGAGCTCTGTTGCTGATTTCTGGAACAAGCAGGAAAATGCGCAGAATGTATTAAAAGAGTTAAATGAACTGAAAGAGTGGGCTGACAGCTGGAATAAACTGAATGATAAATATGATGAGATGATGCTTTTGCTGGAACTTGCAAAAGATGAAAAAGATGATGATACATTCAGCGAAGTTGCACAGGAGATTGACCAGATTGAGGATAATATAGAGCGGCTTGAACTAAGCCAGATGCTGAGCGGGCCCAATGACTCAAATAATGCAATTATCACAATTCATCCCGGAGCAGGCGGTACAGAATCTCAGGATTGGGCGGAAATGCTTTTCCGCATGTACATACGTTTTTGTGAAAGAAGCGGTTATAATGTATCAATAATGGATTTGCAGACTGGAGATGAAGCTGGCATTAAAAGCGCTACTCTTGAAGTTGCAGGAAAGAACAGTTTCGGATATCTAAAAGCAGAAGCCGGAGTTCACAGGCTTGTGAGGATTTCCCCATTTGATGCCAATAAAAGACGGCATACTTCATTTGCATCTGTTTTTGTTTATCCGGAAGTTGCCAATGAAATTGAGATTGACATTAAACCTGCTGATTTAAGAATTGATACTTACAGAGCATCCGGAGCAGGCGGACAGCATGTTAATAAAACAAGTTCTGCCGTACGGATTACACATCTGCCGACAAATATCGTGGTGCAGTGCCAGAATGAGCGTTCCCAGTTTCAGAATAAAGCAAATGCAATGAAGATTTTAAAAGCCAGGCTTTATCAGCAGCGGCTGGAAGAAGAGAATAAAAAACTTAAGGAAATTGAGAAAAACAAAAAGGATATTGCCTGGGGCAGCCAGATACGGTCTTATGTTTTTCATCCTTATACAATGGTTAAAGACCACAGAACAGGAGTGGAAACTTCAAATATTCAGCAGGTAATGGACGGAGACCTTGAGGCATTTGTCAGAGAATATCTGCTTCAGTTCAGTTAAAAGAATCAGGAAAGGAGAGTAGTATTGAATCCTCTCAGTTTGCTCAGAAATCAGAGACTGCAGAAATTAGAAAATCTTCGGGAACAGGGAGTTCTGCCCTATGAATATTCCTATAACCGTACACATACAGCAGAAGAAATTGTTTCTAAATATACTGAAGGAATGGATGCATCTGCTGCAGGAAGGATAATGTCATTAAGAAGAATGGGCAAGGCGAGTTTTGCCCATATTATGGATGCATCTGGAAGAGTGCAGATCTATGTAAAGCAGGATAATGTAGGTGAAGACGGATATAAAATTTTTAAAAATCTTGACCTCGGAGATATTATAGGGGTTAAAGGCCAGGTTTTTAAAACCCGTACAGGAGAGATAACACTTCTTGTAAAAGAGCTTAAACTTCTCGCAAAAACATTGAGGCCCCTGCCAATTGTAAAAGAGCAGATAAAAGGTGATGAAAAAGTAGTATACGATGCTTTTGCAGATAAAGAATTGAGATACAGACAGCGCTATGTTGACCTTATTGTCAATTCCGATGTGGTAAAAGTTTTTAAAGCACGTTCAAGAATTGTATCAGAGATGAGGCATTATCTTGAAGAGAGAGGTTATCTTGAAGTTGAAACACCTGTTCTTCAGCCTATATACGGCGGCGCAAATGCAAGGCCTTTTGTGACTCATCATAATACACTTGATATGACATTTTATCTGAGAATTGCAGATGAGCTCTATCTCAAGCGTCTGATAGTAGGCGGGTTTGAGGGCGTTTTCGAGATTTCCAAAGATTTTAGAAACGAAGGCATGGACAGAGATCATAATCCCGAATTTACCATGATGGAACTCTATGTTGCTTATGAAGATTATGAATTCATGATGGATCTTGTAGAAGATATGGTGTCTAAAATAAGCACGAAAGTTTTCGGAAGAGATGTTGTAGAAGTGGAGGGCACAAAGATAAATCTTAAACCGCCATGGAAACGGATGACTTATTTTGGAGCAATAAAAGAGTATACCGGTTATGACCTTTTTGGAAAAGATATTGAAGAAATTTATAATATAGCAGAAAAATTAAAAGTTGAAGTTGAAAAAGGTGCTGATAAAGGGAAAATTTATGATGAAATATTCTCTGTGTTTGTAGAACCGAAACTTATTGAACCGACAATAATTAAAGATTTTCCTTTGGAAATTTCACCTCTTGCAAAAAAACACAGATCTCTCGAAGGCCTGACCGAAAGGTTTGAAGCATTTGTTCTTGGTAAAGAACTGTGTAACTCGTTCAGTGAGCTTAATGACCCCATTGACCAGAGAGAAAGGTTTGAAGCTCAAAGCAAACTTAAGGCCGAAGGAGACGAAGAAGCAATGGTAATTGATGACGACTATATACGTGCACTTGAGTACGGTATGCCTCCGACAGCAGGACTGGGTATTGGTATTGACAGGCTGGTTATGCTCCTTTCCGGAGAGCCTTCTATCCGTGATGTGATTCTGTTCCCTCAGATGAGGCCTGAGAATGTTAAATCTACAGAAGGGCAGGAGTAAAAGTGAAAAATGCCTACGAATTTTTTGTTGCAAGGCGTTACCTTAAAGCAAGAAGAAAAAGAGGTTTCATCAATATCATAACGTACATTACTATACTCGGTGTAACGATTGGAGTTGCCGCGCTTATAATTGTACTTTCTGTGATGAACGGATTTGAGCAGGAAGTCAGATCCCGTATAGTGGGTTTTGACGGCCACATAAAACTTCGTACATTCCATTTTAAAGGTATGGCTGACAGTGATTCTGTCATGAAGAAAATAGCGGATATTTCCGATATAAATGGAATGTCGCCCTATATAGATGATAAAGGAATTTTACGGAGCGGCGACGGCAGTGACGGGGTTATGGTCCGGGGAGTTGATCCTGAGACATTCGGGAAGGTATCTGAGATTCCGAAAAATATTGTATATGGCGAGATGAATCTTAATATGGCTGAAACGAGAGAAGGGCAGAAACTTCCGGGAATAATCATCGGAAGATGGATCGCTGACAGGCTGATGGTTGATATTGGTGACAGAGTGATTCTAATCAGCCTTAAAGGCGTGGGCTCAATGTTTCAGGCACCGCCGATTAAACAGTTCGTTGTTACAGGTTTTTTTGAGACAGGAATGTACGAGTTTGATAACACATTCGTATATATATCACTTAAATCGGCACAAAAGCTATTTATGATGGGAGATAAGGTTTCAGGTATTGAAATACACCTTGATAACCTGTACCGTGCAGACAAGGTGGTTAAAGAGATTGAGAACCGCCTGGGATTTCCATATTATCCTCAGACCTGGTATGAGATGCGGAAAACACTGTTTTCATGGATGCAGCTTGAAAAATATGCTGCGTTTCTGATTCTCTGCCTTATAATACTTGTTGCTGCTTTCAACATTATAAGCACTCTTATAATGGTTGTTATGGAGAAAACAAGGGAGATCGGCATTCTTAAATCTATGGGTTCATCGTCAAAAAGTATAACGCGTATTTTTCTGTATCAGGGTTTGATTGTAGGTATGATAGGAACCCTGACAGGAAGTATTATTGGATACGGATTATGCTGGATTCAGCAGAAATACGAACTGTTTCACCTGCCCGGTGATGTATACATAATTTCAGTACTGCCTGTAAAAATGCAGTTTACGGATTTTATTTCAATTGCTTCTGCAGCAGTATTAATCTGCCTTGCAGCAGCGCTTTATCCGGCCAGAAGGGCATCACAGCTTGCGCCTGTTGATGCTATAAGATATGAATAGGGGTAGAAATTTGAAAAACGAGAGCATACTCTCTGCAAAAAATATATCAAAAAGTTATTTTATGGCGGAGTCCCTTGAGCTGAAAGTGCTCGAAAGTGTTAATTTGGAAATATACAAGGGGGAGATAGTATCTGTTATAGGAGAATCCGGAGTCGGCAAAAGCACGCTTCTGCATGTACTGGGCACTCTTGATAAACCTGAACAGGGAGAACTTTTTCTCAATGATACAGAAGTCTTCGCAATGAATGGTAATGAAATTGACAGTTTCAGGAACAGGACAGTCGGGTTTATATTCCAGTTTCATCATCTTCTTCCGGAGTTTAGTGCTCTTGAGAATGTTGCAATGCCCGGGCTTATTGCAAGAATAGATTCGAAAGAGGTCTATGAAAAAGCTGAAGAGCTTCTTGTAGAAGTCGGACTAAAAGAGAGAATGAAGCATAAACCTTCTGAACTTTCAGGAGGGGAGAAGCAGAGAGTTGCGTTTGCAAGAGCACTTGTGAATGATCCTGTAATTGTTCTTGCGGATGAGCCTACAGGTAATCTTGATACTGTTAACAGTGCAGTTGTGCGTGAACAGATGTGGGAACTTGTAAGACAGAAAAATAAGGCATTTGTTGTTGCAACACACAACAGGAATATTGCAAAATATTCCGACAGAGTTCTTGAAATAAAGAATAAAGCTGTATTGGAGATAGACAAAGAGTCTGTGTAACAGAACAAAAAGGAAGAAAATTGTCCTGGCGTGAAATTTGCAGAAAAATGCTGTGGCCCGTATGATTTTAGGATTTGAAACTATGCAAAGGTTCAAAGCGTTTTATTAACAGAGGTATTTAAAAAAAATACGTTTTCTATAGAGGTTATCAAAAATGATAAAAAATAATTTTTCTCAAAGGGTACAGGTTGTTCTTCAACTGTCGCGGGAGGAGGCGCTCCGCCTTGGCCACGATTACATTGGCACCGAGCACCTTCTGCTTGGCGTGATAAGAGAGGGCAGCGGCATTGCCATAGAGATACTTCAGAATATCGGTATTGATCTTGACGAATTAAGAAAAGCAGTGGAAGATGCAGTAAAATCAACAGGCGGGACAATAACAATGGGTAACATCCCGTTTACAAAAAGGGCGGAACGTGTCCTTCGTATTGCATCTTCGGAAGCTGAAAAATATAAACAAACGGTAATAGGAACGGAACATATACTTCTTGCTTTATCAAAGGATACTGACGGAGTAGCTGCAAGCGTACTAACTGATTTCGATGCAAGATACGATGCTATTATTGAAGAGCTGGAGAATATTTTACGAGGTTCGTCAGCTTCTCAGAAAGATACAAAGAAAAAATCAAAAACACCCGCACTAGACCATTTTGGCCGGGATTTGACCGAAATGGCAAAGAAGGATGAACTTGATCCGGTCATAGGCAGGGATATGGAGATACAGCGCGTAGCTCAGATTTTGTCCCGAAGAAAGAAAAATAATCCTGTTCTCATAGGAGAACCCGGTGTGGGTAAGACAGCTATTGCCGAGGGATTGGCAATGAGAATAGTAGAGAAAAATGTTCCGCGGGTTCTGCATGACAAACGTGTGGTAACTCTTGATCTCGGCTCTGTAGTTGCAGGTACAAAGTACAGAGGCCAGTTTGAAGAGCGGATGAAAGCAATTATGAATGAGCTCGTAAAGTCAAGAGAAATAATACTTTTCATAGATGAGCTTCATACAATTGTAGGTGCTGGAGGAGCTTCGGGTTCCCTCGATGCGTCCAATATGTTCAAGCCTGCTCTTTCAAGAGGAGAGCTGCAGTGTATAGGTGCTACAACTCTTGATGAGTACAGGCAGTTCATAGAAAAAGACGGCGCACTTGAAAGACGTTTTCAAAAAGTAATTGTTGACCCGCCTTCAACAGACGATACTTTAAAAATTCTTTTCGGGTTAAAAGACAGATACGAAAAACATCATCGCGTTGAGTATACCGACGAAGCATTGAATACTGCGGTACGTCTTTCGGAACGCTATATTACAGATAAATTCCTGCCGGACAAGGCCATAGACGTTATGGATGAGGCAGGAGCAAAAGTGCATCTTGCAAATATTAATGTCCCTCAGGAAGTGACAATGCTTGAGGAACGCCTTAAAGTTATAAGAAGAGAAAAGAATAATGTTATACGCAAACAGGAGTTTGAAAAAGCGGCTGTTCTGCGTGACAGAGAAAAAAAGATTATTAATGAACTGGAAGAGGCAAAGGAAAGATGGGAGAGCGAACTCGGAGAAGTCCTTGCGCAGGTTACTGAAGAAGATATATCTGAAGTAGTGGCAATGATGACTTCAATTCCTGTATCAAGAGTTGCTCAGTCGGAAACTGAAAAACTTCTTACCATGGCTGATGAGATGAAGAAGAGAGTTATAGGCCAGGATGAAGTAATTGATTTGTTGAGCAGAGCGATACAGCGTACGAGAGTAGGCCTTAAAAGCCCTAAAAGGCCCATAGGATCCTTCATCTTCCTCGGGCCTACCGGTGTGGGGAAAACATATCTTGCACAGGAACTTGCACGTTACCTTTTTGAAGATGAGAAAGCTTTAATCCGGATAGATATGTCTGAATTTATGGAAAAATTTGCCGTTTCAAGGATGACAGGCGCGCCTCCGGGATATATCGGATACGAAGAAGGCGGCCAGCTTACTGAAAAGGTAAGACGTCATCCATACTCTGTTGTGCTTTTAGATGAGATTGAAAAGGCTCATCCCGATGTATTCAATATACTCCTGCAGATTCTGGATGAAGGGCATCTTACAGACGGATTGGGGAGAAGAGTTGATTTTAGAAATACAATTATGATTATGACGTCAAACCTCGGTTCAAGACGGGTAAATAAAACTCAATTTGGGTTTAACAGGGATGATAAAGTTGATTATAAAGCAATGAAATCCTCAATACTTGAGGAAACAAAGAGGCTTTTTACTCCGGAATTTTTGAACAGAATTGACGATATTGCTGTATTCAGGCCTCTTTCAAAAGAAAGTATAATGAAGATAATAGACCTTTCCCTTGAAGATGTAAAAGAGTCTCTGCGGCTCAAAGATATTGATTTTACCCTTTCTGAAAAAGCAAAGGAGTGGCTTGCTGATAAAGGATTTGACCCATTGCTCGGCGCAAGGCAGATTAAACGTACAATTCAGAAATATATTGAAGATTCACTTGCAGAAGAATTGTTAAAAGGGAAATTCATAGAAGGAAGCCATATTGTCGTAAAACAAAAGAGCGACGGACTGGAATTTATAGATAAAGAGCTTAAAGATGTAAAGACAAAATAGGCTGTGCAGAAGGGGCGAGTGATGGCAAAAAAATTGAATGGTAAAATAGGGAGAAGGGAATTTATTAAAACTGCTGCCGGGACTGCAGCAGGGCTTTCATTATTTCCCCTGTCGTCGTTTTCAAAATATTCAGATAAACCTTCCATTATCGTTGTAAAGAACGGGTCCCCTGCAGAGCTTGTCAGGAATGCTGTGGAGAGTCTCGGTGGTATGTCAAAATTTGTCAGCAAGGGCGATATTGTAGTGTTAAAGCCGAATATGTCGTGGGACAGAGTTCCTGAACAGGCTGCTACAACAAATCCTGAAGTTGTTGCTGAGGTTGTAAAAATGTGTTTTGATGCAGGGGCCAAAAAAGTAAAAATTTTTGATAATACATTAAATGAAGTAAGAAGATGCTACAAAAGAAGCGGTATACAGAAGGCTGCTGAAGAGTTGGGAGCGGATGTCATGTACGTGCGTCCCGGAAAATTTAAAAAAACATCAATTCCCGATGGAAAGCTTGTTAAGTCGTGGGCGTTGTATGAAGATGCTCTTGATGCTGATGTATTGATAAATATTCCAATTGCAAAGCATCACTCGCTTTCCGGCGTTTCTCTCGGTATGAAGAACTATATGGGGTATCTCGGAGGTAACAGAGGCAAGTTTCACAGAGATTTTAATGTTAAAATTACTGATCTTAATACAAAATTTAAAGCGGATCTTACTATTTTGGATGCATATAGAATGCTTCTGCGAAATGGCCCGAGCGGCGGGAATGTTAAAGACGTTGCATTAAAAAAGATAGTTGTTGCAGGAACAGACCCTGTTGCAGTGGACAGCTATGGGGTTAAAATGTTCGGTTTAGACCCTCTGAAAACAGGATTTTTAAAAGAGGCGGAAGAACGCGGACTGGGGCAAAATAATTTGTCCCGCATAACAGTAAAAACGATATCTCTGTAAAAATAGATATTTATAAAATATTTTTAATAAATAACTATCCTGCATTATTAAGAAGTATAATGAAAAGGCGGATTCACACTGAAAATGTGCGGAAATGACATGAGTGAAGCATGTCATTTTCGGAAATTTTAATCAGGAATCCAGGGCCGGGACAGGTGTTTATTCCTGAATATTCGTTTAAATATGGTTGTGATTCATGAATAATGCAGGCTATATAATTCAGGGGTCTCATATATGAGAACTGCCCGTCGTATTTCTCAGATGTTTTTTTTACTCCTTTTTTTTGGGCTTTTTTTGTGGGCTACTTATCCTTTAAAGCGATTCATTCCTGTAGATATATTCTTTCGGTTTGATCCTCTTGTTTCTATAACTGCATCTCTTGCTGCAAGAAGTTTTATCTTGAAGTTACTGCCGGGGCTGCTGCTGCTGACAGTTTCTATCTTTCTCGGAAGATTTTTCTGCGGCTGGATTTGCCCTTTGGGATTCATTATAGATATTTTTAACAAGCTTTTCCCAAAAAAGAACACTGAAAAGACCGGTTCTGATTTCAAGTGGATAAAGTATTTTATTTTTCTTGCCTTATTTACAGGTGCTCTGTTTTCAATACAGGTAACAGGCCTCTTTGATCCGTTCTCAATACTTACGCGATCTACGACTCTGTTTTTGTATCCTTTATTCGTAATTACAACGGAGGGCATATTTAATGCTCTTGTAAGTGTTCAATTTCTTGAAGACCATGTTTATCAGTTATGGGATGTATTAACAGGCTCGGTGCTTCCGGCATCTCAGCAGATCTTTAAAGGGTCCGGATTAATAGCTCTTATTTTTATAATTATTGTATCTTCCGCTGTTTTCCAGCGTCGTTTCTGGTGCAGAAATATTTGCCCTCTCGGAGCTTTGTACGGGTTGTTCTCAAAATTCAGAATATACAAAAGGAATGTATCGGATAAATGCACAGCCTGCGGTATGTGCCGAACAGAATGCAGGATGGATGCAATATCTGAGGATTATCTGTCAACAAATAATTCAGAATGCATATCATGCATGGATTGTGTAGAAGTGTGCCCGGTTGATGCTGTCAAATTTTCCTTTTCCAAAATAGAAGTAAATAAATCAAAAGATGTTGATTTGAACAGAAGAAGAATTCTTGCAGCAGGCCTTACAGGAATTGTTGGTTCTGTAATTGTAAAAAATGCCGTATCAAAACCATCGGTCAAAGGCAGTGTTGTAAGGCCGCCGGGGTCAGTGGAAGAATCAAAATTTCTGGACCTCTGCATTAGATGCGGTGAGTGTGTAAGAGTTTGTTCCACATCAGGGGCAGGTCTGCAGCATGCGCTGACTGAAAGCGGTTTTCAGGGAATCTGGACGCCTGTACTTTTTCCTGAAACAGGTTACTGCGAATATAACTGCAACCTTTGCGGAGAAGTATGCCCTACAGGAGCAATCAAATTTTTACCGATCAAAGAGAGGCAGCAGATTAAAATGGGCACTGCTCATTTTGACAAGACAAGATGTATCCCGTGGTATTATGGTGAGGACTGCATGGTATGTGAAGAACACTGTCCTCTTCCTGATAAAGCAATTAAGTTCCGTAAAACAGATGTAGTGACAATTGACGGTAAAAAAGCAGAGGTAAATTTACCCTATGTAATAGAGGATTTATGCATAGGATGCGGAATATGCGTAAACAGATGCCCTCTTGAGGGTAAAAAAGGTATTTTTCTTACTAATGCTGATGAACAGCGTTTATAATCTAAATAAAGGGAGGAAGATATGCGTAAAAGAGTAATGGTAGTAGTCCTTGGTGTTGTTTTAGTATCATTATCTTTTTCAACACAGGCTTTTGCACAACTCGGCATAAGAAAGGGAATCAAACTGGGTTACACTTCCGCAACGCTTGCAGGTGACGGAATAACTGTAAGTGTTGATCCGTTAAAAAATTTGACAGGAGGAGTGTGCCTTGAGTTTAATATGCTGATATTTTCTCTTGAAGGAGATGTCTTGTATGAGAAACGGGGTGCGGATTTCGGTGCAGACGGAAAAAAGGAGATAACATACATATCTATACCTCTGCTTGTTAAGAAAAAGTTTCTGCCGATGCTTGTACATCCATATATTATGGGAGGCTCTGAATTTAATTATCTGATTTCAGCAAAGAAAAAAGGTGTTGATATTAAAGAAAATTTGAATTCTCAGGATATGTGCCTTACCTTCGGAGCAGGTATTGAGTTTTCATTCCTTGGTAAAAGTGCATTCGGTGAATTCCGTTACAGCTACGGATTGAATAACCTTGCAAAAGATTCCTCTCTTCCTTCTGAGCGGAATCGTGCAAGTCATATAATGGTAGGGATTCTATTCTAAGGATTATTAATGAATGTTAAAGATTTTACAACCAGGTTTTTGGTTGCGCTTTTTGGGATACCGGTAATATTTATTGCAGCACTCATCGGAAAAGAGGTTTTTTTAATTTTTGTTGATATTGTTATGCTTGCTGCACTTGTTGAGTTTTATTTAATGGTTAAAAACATAGGTGTTTTCCCGCAAACAGCAGGGGGAGTTATATTCCTCCTGCTGTCAAGCCTTGATATATATTTTTATCATGGCAGAAGCCTGTTATTACTTTTAATTTTTTTTATTATTCTTACACTTCTATCCGAGCTTCTTAGTAATAATATTAACAAAGCTGAAAATGCAGCGTGGACAATAACAGGTGCAGTTTATGTCGGCCTTCTTATGTTCTTTTTGCAGTTGAGAGATATCCCCGAACATTTTAATATTCCATACATTACAGGAGGAAAAATAATAATAGTTATTTTCTCCATAATATGGACATGTGATACTGCAGCTTATATATTCGGCTCATCATTTGGGAAACATAAACTTGCTTCAAAGATAAGCCCTAAAAAAACCGTTGAGGGAGCTGTCGCAGGACTTATAACCGGTACAGGAATGACAATACTTCTGGGATATTTATTACTTCCTGAATTGATATTAATAAATTATATTATTATCGGAATTATAATCGGGATATTCGGACAGTTAAGTGATCTGGTTGAATCAATGTTTAAGCGCGCAGCAGGTGTTAAAGATTCGTCTAATTTGCTTCCAGGTCATGGCGGTATGCTTGATAGATTTGATAACCCTATTCTATCTGTTCCTGTTATTTATGCTTATTTAATGTTGTTTGTTTTTTAATTTTATTTAGGAAAATTAATTTCTATGACTTTTTCCGTATGTGGTTTCTATAAAAACAAGCAAAGTGCCCTTTATGAATATATTTAATAGTTCCTGATTTTATTTACTAAATACTTGACAATTTTAACTTTAATTTATACGTTTAGAAATATAACAGCCTATTTTGTAAAATATGTTACAATATTGAAAAAAATTCCGGTTGGGTTACGGAAGATTTTGCCGGTTGACATATTTGTTACAATTTTGATATAAATTCGATATCACCGTAACCCATGTAATAACAATGATATATGGCTTATTTGATGTTTTGGTATGTTAGTTGCTTTTGTAAACAATGACGGAATCTTATATGGGGACATAGAATTAAGGAAAAATTTATGAAATCACAAATTATTGTTTTCCTTGAGCATGAAACAAGCAGCTGGCATGATCTTGAAAAATCTTTTCAGGAACATAATTTTATTGTCATACATGCAGACAATTTTAAGGAAGTTATACGCCTTATTGAAAATGATAAACCTGATGCAGTAATAATTGACTGGAAGCACGGGAGGGGAATTGTGCAGTCCATTATAAAACAGGTAAATGTGTTCAATAAAAATAGTGTTCTTGTTGTACGTGCATTGAATCTAAGTTATAATGATCAAATTTCTTTGCTTGAACAAGGCATAGATGAATGTTTTGATGAATCTTTAAACGGGGATCTTGTTGTTGCCAAGATATCCGCATTGATGAGAAGAGTGAGTTTTGTTAAAGAAGAGCCCAGAACTCTCAGAGCAAAGGATGTTATTATAAACCTTGACACGCAGCAGGTAATCAAGGGTAACAGGAAGATTGAACTTACATTTACACAGTTTAAAATCCTGTATCTTCTCGCCTCCAAACGTGATTATGTTTTTACAAGAGACGAAATTCTCACAAAAGTCTGGGGTGAGAATTCTTATGTTACTGACCGTACTGTAGACGTTCACGTAAAAAGGCTTCGGGAAAAACTCGGTGAAAGAAATAAATCATCGGATTACATACAGACCATACACGGCCTTGGATACAGGTTTGCATAATATTAAAAAATGATACTGAGAGATAAACTGATAAAATGAAACGTCAGGAAAAAATTGATTTTTCAATAGCAGGAGAGGTAAGAACTTCCGGTTTTTCGGAAGGTTCAATTTTTCTGCGAACAGTATTCAATAAAACCAATTCAAAGAAAAATACTGCTTCAGTACAAATTCAGAAATATTTGAAAAGAGTAACTGATATTGTCGGTGCAGTGATGCTGCTTATAATCACTATGCCCCTGTTCGCAGTAATTAGTGCAGTCATTAAAATGAGTTCCAAAGGCGGAATATTTTACAAACAGAAACGTGTCGGTTATAAAGAAAATATATTTATAATCTATAAATTTCGAACAATGCAGCAGACAGATCAGAATGAAAAAGATCACCAAAAATATGTGCGCTACCTTCTTAAAGAAGGAGTTAACTCTAAAAAAAATGCTGAGTTTGTTTCATTATATATTGAATACATTGAGAGTCATATAACACCTGTCGGACGGTTTTTAAGAGCAACAAGCCTTGATGAGATTCCTCAGCTTTTTAATATACTAAAAGGGGATATGAGTTTTGTAGGGCCAAGGCCTCATCCTGTGTATGAAGTTGCCGAATATAAAAAATGGTACAGAAGAAGGTTGAAAGTAAAACCGGGGCTGACAGGGTGGTCAAAACTAAGAATCAGAATGGCACCGGAAAACTATGAGGAATCAATTCTTTTAGATCTCTGGTATGTAAAAAACTGGAACATTTTACTTGATTTGAGAATTGTGTTTCTTACGTTTCCTCTTGTTCTTTTTATGAAGGATGCCCATTAATGTAATTAAGGGGAGTATAATGAGATTTAGAAATAGAAGAGTACTTGTCACAGGTGGAGCAGGATTTGTCGGGTCAAGATTAGTCGACAGAATAGTTGAAGAGGGCGGAAAGGTGATTGTACTTGACGATCTTTTTACCGGCAGAAAAGAGAATATCAGCCATATTAAAGAGGTTGAGTTTATTCATAATTCTGTCACTGATTTTGATATTGTTTCAAAACTTGTAAAAAGATCGGATTTGGTTTTCAATCTTGCAGTCAGAAATATAATTGTATCTACTGCATCTCCTCAACTTGACTTTCAGGTAAATACAGGCGGTATTTTTAATGTACTCCTTGCTGCAAAGAGCCACAGTGTGGAGAGAGTTATTTACACTTCCTCTGTGTCAGTCTATGGTAATCCTCATTATCTTCCAATAAATGAAGATGACAGGCTCTACACTCTCAATCCCTATGCTGCAAGCAAGCAATCCGGTGAAAATTACTGCAATGCTTTTTATGAGACGTATGGTATCTCCACTACAATTCTCAGATTCTCAAATGTATATGGAATAAATCAGATGCCTCAGAATCCGTACTGCGGAGTTATATCTAGATTCTTCAGCAGGATTATGAATGGGCAGCCGTCTCTGATTCACGGTGACGGGCTGCAGACGAGAGATTTTACATATGTGGATGATGCTGTGGAAGCAACGATAAGAGCTGCTGTAAGCCCTAAAGCAGAAGGGCAGATTTTTAACGTAGGGACAGGATTTGAGACGAGTATAAATGACCTTGCAGAAAAGATATCTGAAATTGTAGGAGTCCCCCACAATCCGGTCTATGTGGATAAACGTGATATTGACAATATACGCAGAAGAGTTGTAAATATTGAAAAGATAAGACGTATTCTCAAATGGATTCCGACCGTAACGCTTCATAAAGGGCTTGAGAATACTTTTGAATGGCTTGATTCTACCAATGATTTAAAGGCGCACAAAAAAACGGCAATGAGAGTTACTTTATCAAATAATTTTACTGCATAGGTGTTTGGCTGAACATGAATTCTTTGGTACTGAATCTGAAAAGAATAAAGACACGCTCTGCCGGGTCTTTGATAAAGAGAATTTATTCTATTGAAAGAAGGTATGGTTTTAATAAAAAGAGGTTTAAATCTTATCTTGTTAATTTTATTAAAATGACTTCTTCAATGGATATTACGCCTTGTTTCCCTGTGCCGGGTGCTGTAATTTCAAGGAATATGGATTTTTTTAGAGAGATGAATAACCTGGGGGCGGATTTTGCAGCTCATGGATTTGTACATATTGATTATTCTCTTGTCACCGACGAAGAATTTAAAAGGCATCTGACTGAGATTAAAGAAGTATTTGGAAGAGCAGGAATTGAGTGCAGAGGTTTTAGGTTCCCGTTTTTCAGAAAGAAGAAGGGATATAAAACCGCTTTGATGAATGCAGGCTTTGATTGGGACAGCAGTGAGGTGGTTTCGTTTCCGATAAATGATGGGTTTTCTAAAAAATCAAAAATGAAAAATTATTACAAAATAAGAGAGACCTACGAACCTTTTGAATACGGAAAAATCAGGCAGACCCCTGATTTTGACGGGACACTTGTTGAAATTCCGGCTTCAATTCCGGATGATGATATCTTAGTTGAACGCTTTGGAATGAAATCAGAAGATCCGCGCTGGAGTATCTGGCCGGAAATGCTGAATAAAACAAAAAATGACGGAGGGCTTCTTGTTGTACAGGCACACCCTGAACGCTACAATGAGTTCAGTATTCCGCTTAAAAATCTGATAGAAGAAGCGAAAAGCTGTAATGATATCTGGATTACTTCCATGAATAATCTGTCGGATTGGTGGACAGAGAGAAGCGGATTTAAAGTATCTGTAAAAAAGGAGGGGGAATTAAAATACAGGGTAAATGTTAAAGGAAGCCAGAAACTAACTGTTCTTGTGAAAAATGTGATAAAGAAAAAAGAAGATGATTTGCAGTATTCTGAATACAGCAAAATAAAAGAGAGGTCGTTTGTTATTGACTGTATTAAGAAGCCGGTAATAGGCATTTCCCGTTCAGCAGGCAAGGAGATAAAAAGATTCCTTACAAATGAAGGCTTTGTATGGGAAGAAGCTGAAGAAGGGTCAAATTTCAGCCTTTTTATAAAAGGGGACAGAGAGCTCGGAGAGAGGTTAAAGCTTAAGGTTTTAAATGATATTGAAAAATGTCCATACCAGTTAATTAGAATATGGAGATGGCCTGGAAATAAAAAGTCAGCTTTTATATTAACCGGTGACATTGACGGTGTAACTCAGTGGGATATATGGATGAGAAATTATGGAAAATGAAAACAGCAGGACAATTGAGATAGGTGATCTGTTCAAACCCATAAAGCGTAATATTGGTATAATAATTATATTTTTTGTTACAATTGTGGGAACAGTTATATTCTTTACTGTTACAGCAGAAAAAGTATACGAAGCATCTGCAGTTCTTTCAATTCAGGAAGCAGTACGAACCCAGAATCAGCTTGTAGAAGTGCCTTCTGTGCTATATCAAAAGTATATTGTTCAAAATCAGGTGGCAGTGCTTGAAAGCAGGTCTTTAGCCGGCAGAGTTATTAAAGACCTTATGAATTCGGAATACAGTGACTCTCTTAAAATTCTCGGAAGAATCAAGAACCGAAGTGCATCAGCGTTTTTCAGAAAAATTTTTAATAAAAGGGCGGGAAAGAGCAGGAAGAATAGCCTGCCGAGTTTTGATAAAAAAATAAGCCGCTTCAGGAAAGCAACAACTGTTTCTTATGGGCAGGAAACGAATATTATCAAATTAAAAGCGCGTTCAAACGTTCCATGGGAAGCAGCCTTTATTGTAAATACGTGGTTAAAAGCGTATCAGGATTATAATAGATCGGATACAAAGGATGAAGTAACACAAACCAGAAATTTTCTCGAGAAGAAATTAAAAGAATATGAACGGAAACTTACGCAGTCAGAACAGTCTCTTGCAAAGTATCAGAGAAAAAATAAGGTAGTTTCACTGCCTGATGAATCGAAACAGATTGTAACACAATTGGCAAATTTCCAATCATCATACAATTCCACAATTACTGAGCTTCAATCTATTAAACAAAAACTTGCATATCTTAACAGCCAGCTTGATGAGAGCAAAAAGAACCTTGTTAAAGATATGGCAAATATTTCCAACCCCGTTCTCGGCGAGCTTCAGAAGGATATGGCTGAACTTGTTTCAAAAAGAGCAGCTTTTGAGGCACAATTGATAGGTGCAGGTATTGAGCCTTCAACAAATTCAAAAATGAAAGAGATGGACAGCAGGATACAGGGAATAAGGCGGAGAATTATAAAAGAGACAAAAAAGCTTGTTGAAAACGGGCTTAATAATATGAACCCTCTTGGTAAATCGGAAAACTTGATCACAAAAATTCTGGAGCTTGAGACAGATTATAAGGCCCTGAGTGCAAAAGCATCATCACAGAAAAAGATAGTGGATACTTATACAGCACAGCTTGAGATGCTGCCCGATAAGAAGCTGCAGCTTGCTAAACTGGAACGTAATGTACAGGTAAATAACAAAATTTATTTCATGCTTCGTGAAAAAGCAGAGGAAGCAAGAATAAGGCAGGCCGGGCAGATAAGCATTGCACGTATTGTTGATTTGGCAAATCCTCCATCCAAACCAGTTAGCCCAAGGCCCATGCTGAATCTGTTTTTTAGTATATTCTTCAGCCTGCTTCTCGGAATTGGCGTTGCATATGCCAGGGAATATTTCGAAGATTCAGTGAAAGGCCCTGATGATGCAGAGTACCTTGGCATGAAAGTAATCGGAACAATCCCTGTGGCAAAATCAGATAAAAGAAAATTATTGAGGAAAAAGAAAAACAGGGAATGGGGGATTACACGGGCGAGACAGATTCTTCCCTATTTTCTAATACAACAGGACAGTTATTCTCCTATTGCCGAATCTTACAAATCTCTGCGCACAAAACTATTTGCTGTTGAAGGAGAAAAAAGGCGTACAATCTTATTAACAAGCCCGGGTCCGGCTGAAGGAAAATCTACAACTGTGGCAAATCTTGCAATTACGGTTGCTCAAAAAGGTGTTAAAACCCTCCTTGTTGACAGTGATCTTCGGCGGCCTGTTCTTGATATACTGTTTATGGGATCTCATAAAAGGCTTGGCCTGGCAAATTATCTTAAAGGTGAGGAGAGCATACAAAAATTAGTCAGGCCTACAACTGTCAGAGGGCTTGATCTTATGCCTGCAAGTATGTCAGTTAAAGATGCTGCAGAGCTTTTAAGTTCAAGAAATATGGTGAAATTTATACATGCAGCTCAAAATATGTATGATATGGTTATTTTTGACAGCCCTCCGATTCTGCCTGTGAGTGACGCTACCATTCTGTCATCTCTGGTAGACGGAATTATCCTTGTGATGAGGGCTCATAGAACTACTAGAGATTCAGTAAAGGAATCACTGTCAATTCTGAACAGTGTAGGGGCAAATATCCTCGGCGGCATTATTACCGGAACCGAGAGGAGAAAATATTACAAATATCACGGTTACTATAATGGGCCGCATACAAAATAGATCAGTTAAGGAGTCAGAATATAAAATGGGCCCGGGAGCAATTGTCATTGGAGGACATTTTCAGGGGCTGGGTGCTGTTCGTGCGTTGGCACGTCAGGGTATAGATGTAGTTGTTATTGATAAGGAACACTGCATATCACGCTTTTCGCGTTACTGCAGTAGATTTTACAAGAGCCCGGATGTACTTGATCATAAAAAAATTTATAAATTTCTTGAATCTCTGTCAAATATTAAAGGAATGAAGGGAAGAGTGATTTTCCCGACTGATGATGAAACAGTGCATTTCCTTTCAACATATCATACCAGGCTTTCTGATAAATATAGATTAATAACTCCTGATTGGACTATAGTTAAAAATGTCTATAATAAAAAACTTAGTTATAAGCTTGCATCAAAACTGGATATACCGATACCAGCAAGCTTCTTCCCCGGAAATTTTGAAGAACTTGGTAATCATAACCTGAGATATCCGGTAATTATTAAACCTGCGGTTATGAGGCCATTTTTCAAAGTAACAGGTAAGAAAGTTTTTAAGGCTGTCAATGAATCGGAATTAAGGAAAGCCTACAAACTTGCAGCAACGATAATTGATCCTGAAGAAATAATAATTCAAGAGCAGATTCCAGAACCGGGGAAGAACCTCTATTCATACTGCCCTGTAATGGACAGGGGCAGAGTGCTTGCATCAATAACCGCACAGCGCCTTCGCCAGCACCCAATGGATTTCGGCAGAGCTACAACTTTTGCTGAAACAAAAATCGTCAAAGAACTGGAGCCCTATGCTGTTAGATTTTTGAAAGCTATAGATTACAGCGGGTTAGCAGAAGTAGAGTTTATATATGATATCAGAGATAATGCATACAAGTTTCTCGAAGTTAATCCGAGGATATGGGGCTGGCATTCCATTGCTTCAGGTGCAGGGGTTAATCTTCCATACCTTGCTTATAAGCAGGCATTAGGGCGTTATGTAAGAGCTCATCAATTTAAAACAGGTATAAAATGGTTCAGAGTTATAACTGATGTACCGGTCGGCGCAGTAGAGATAATAAAAGGGAATATGACAGTAAAAGATTTTATTAATTCATACAGAGGTAGAAAGGAGTTTGCGGTTTTTTCATGGAATGACCCAATACCTTTTTTCGGAGAATTATTGCTTTTACCTTATCTTTATAAAGTACGGGGGTTCTAAAATGATTTTTTTACCAATTATTTTCAATATATTTATTTCAATGCTTGTTCTCAGTTTACTATCGATAAAATTGAATATTGTCAGGCCTGTTGTAATGAGAACAGCAGGTGTAATCGCTGTATTATCATCATTAAGCGCACAGGTAATATACACGGCTCTGTCTGGATTGTCGATTTTATATCTGATTCTACTGGCGATTGTAATATCTTTGGGTATCTCTTTTCTGATAATTATGTTAATGTTTTTCAGAGACCCTGAACGGAATATTCCTATAGAAAAGGGATTTATCCTTTCCCCTGCAGATGGTACTGTACGCTATGTAAAAGAAATTAAAGAGGGCGAAATTGCTTTTTCAGAAAAAAAAGGGAAAAAATTTCCGTTAAAGGAAATCACGCATACGGATATTATTAATAACGGTGCTTATGTAGTAGGCATTGAGATGAGTATAATTGATGTTCATGTAAACAGAGCGCCAATTGCGGGAACTTTGAATCTTATTCACAGTTCTCCCGGGAAATATTTATCTCTTAGGAATATTGATTCGGTTCTTGAAAATGAAAGAGTAACCACTCTTTTTACTGGAAAAGATATATCCATTGGTGTTGTGCAGATCGCATCACGTATTGTAAGAAGAATTGTTGTTTACAAAAAATTACATGACAAACTTTCTGCAGGTGAAAGATTCGGAAGAATTACATTCGGGTCTCAGGTTGATGTTATTATTCCTGATGCTGCAGGCTTGAAGATTAATGTAAAACAGGGTGATTTTGTAAAAGCAGGTACAAGTGTAATAGCCCAATATTAGTGCTGAATAAGAAAATCGGGAATTTGTGTATGTCAAAAGAATTAAAAACAGTTATCCTTGCTTATCCGGATAATCCGGTAGGGAGTAAATTTATTTCAACATTCATTAAAGGAAATATTTCTGTTTCAGCGGTTATTGTAGAAGAATCAGCAAGATCCTCACTTTTGAAGAGATTTAATGACAAGATAAAAAAGGATGGTTTTGCAGGTGCGGTTAAGAGAATAATTGAAGTATTTATTCTTAAATTAATGAAAAAAAGAATTGTTGATTATGTTGAGAGAGCAGAAATACCTCTTTATTTTGTAAATAAATTTAACAGCACGGAATGTGAAGTGCTTTTAGATGAATTAGGCCCTGATTTGATCATAATTGCTTCGGCACCAATTTTAAAACCCGAAATATTTTCAAAAGCATCAATAGGATGCATTAACGCTCACCCTGGATGGCTGCCGAGGTATAGGGGTATTGGGGCAAACGCATATGCACTTCTTAACGGGGATAAACCCGGGATAACAGTGCATTTCATTGATAAGGGAATTGATACAGGCAGTATAATTATCAGAGAAACGATAAACATTAATAAAGGCGATACAATTGCAAGGATTAATGACAGAGCTGTTGCGAGAGGAGCAGAACTGGTTACTCAGGTTATAAAAGATATAAAAGAGGGCAGATTGAAAATGTCCGAGATTGATGAACCTGCCGGCCCTGTCTATAAAGCAATGCCGTATAGTCTTGCAAAACAAGTCAATAGGTCACTACGTTCTCAGGGAGCTAAAAAAAATGGTATATAACCGCGTTCTTCTTGTAAGCCCGCCATCTTCAAGCTATCTTGGTGCTGCACGTCCGCCTCAGAATTTGGGATTTCTGGCACGTGCATTAATGGATAATGGAATCTGCTATGATGTCCTTGATATGAGGCTTGGTTACTCGTTCAGACATCTTAAGAAAAAAATAGATAAGTTTAAACCTGACCTTATAGGTGTGACTCTGGTATCACTTGAATATATTAAATCTTATGACCTTATCAGCAGAATTAAAGAATATGTGCCTGATGTGCCCATAGTAGCAGGAGGGCCTCATGTTACAGTAGTAAAGAATAAGGTTCTTGAGGAATGCAGGGAAATTGATTACGGAGCAGTGAATGAAGGTGAAGATATCCTTGTAGAACTTTGTAAAGGTGTTGTCGGTGTTCAAAACATTGCCGGACTTCTCCACAGGGTAGAGGATGAAGTTGTATACAACGGGCCACGGCATTATACTGATGACCTTGATGTAATATCGTGGCCCACGTATGAAAAATTTGAATTAAAAAAGTATATAAAAGAGGTGCCTATTAATTCCAGCAGAGGCTGTCCGTATCAGTGTGTTTTTTGCCCTAACAAAATAATAAGCAAAAGATTCCGGAAACGGAGTGCTTTGAATGTTGTTGACGAAGTAGAATATTGGTATAATAAAGGATATAGAGTATTTAATTTTGATGATGATAATTTTACTCTTGATAATCAGCGTGTTTTTGATATTTGTGACGAAATAGAAAAAAGAAATATTGTCAATGCAGAATTTCGATGTTCAAATGGGATAAGAGCAGACAGGATTACACGTGAACTCCTTGAGAGGATGAAAGAAGTCGGTTTTAATTATATAGCTTTCGGAGTAGACGGCGGCAATAATAAAATGCTCAGGATTAATAAAAAAGGTGAAACCATTGAGCAGATAGAAGAAGCGATTAAGAATGCCTGTGAGCTTGATTATGATGTGAAAATATTTGTAATTACAGGGATGCCGCAGGAAACAATTGAAGATGTTGAAGATTCCTTCCGAATTGTTCAGAAGTATCCGATAAAAAGGGTCATACTTAATAACCCGATTCCATATCCCGGAACCGAACTTTACGAGACTGTGAAGGCGAACAACTGGTTTATTAAACAGCCGGAAGAGTATTTGAATTACGTTACGGAAAATGAGGACATACCTGTTTTTGAAACACCTGAAATGTCAAGGGAAGCAAGGCAGAAACTTTTAAAGAGGTGCAGAAGAATAGAGAAACAGGTAACACAAAGAGCAGTTGAACGGATGTATGCTCAATATGGAATTTTGGCAAAGCTCGGCGGGTATATTTTTGCATCGCGATTTATGGAGAGAATGTTTTTTCAGAATATTGCATTCCGCAGGATAATCGAACACATAAGATACAGACGGCTTTTAACAAAGATGGAAGCAATGGAAAGGGCTGCATGAAAGTATGTATGATTTCATATTCGGTTTATGAATATGATAACAGAGTCCACCGTTACGGAGAGGCTTTAATTAAGGCAGGTGTTGAACTTGATGTTATCTGCCTGTCTCCCAATTCACAAAGAAGAAAGATAGCATACGGGACAGGTGTACATTATCATATTGGGAGCCGTTCATTTACAGAGAAAGGCCCGGTTTCGTACCTGTTAAATTTCATTAAATTTTTCAGTAAAAGTTTTTTTATGGTTTCATGGTTATATCTGAAGAAAAAATATGATGTTGTACATTATCACAATATTCCGGATTTCGGAGTATTTGCTGCAATTATACCAAAAATATTCGGCGCAAAGGTTTTACTTGATATCCATGATATTGTCCCTGAATTTTATATGTGGAAATTTAACCTTGCAGAGAATCATCCCATTGTCAGGTTTCTGAAATTTGTAGAGAGGCTTTCATGCAGTTTTGCAGATCATGTGATTACGGGAACGCATCTGTGGCGGGAAAAACTTGTAAAAAGGTCTGTTAATAGAAAAAAGTGTTCTGTTATCATGAATTCTCCTTATCCTCCTCTTTTTGATAAAGCGAAAAATATTAAAAATAAAAACAGACGGTTTACGATGATCTATCCGGGCTCACTGAACGAACATTTCGGAGTTGATATTGCAGTAAGAGGAGTTGCTTTAATAAGAGAAAAAATTCCGGATGTACTTCTTATAATTTACGGAAGGGGCAGGCAGGAAGCAATGCTGAAAAAAATTGTTTCAGAGTTGGATATTGCAGATAATGTGCAGTTTAACCAGCCTGTGCCAAGAGAAAAAATTCCGGAGATCATTGCAGAGTCAGATATAGGTATAGTACCAAAAAGAGGCGGGCCTTTTGCAGATGAGGCGCTGAGCTCCAAACTACTGGAGTTTGTATACATGAATAAACCTGTTGTTGTTTCAAAAACAACAATTGCTGAGTATTATTTTAATGATTCGATTGTAAGGTTCTTTACACCTGAGAATGTTAAAGCATTCGCAAGCTGTGTTGTGGATTTGTATCAAAATCCGGCAGAGATGAAAAAACTGTCTGAGAATTGTAAGAAATTTAACGAAACTCATTCATGGGAAATGTATGAGACGGAGTATTTTAAAATTTTAAATCGGAAGCTATAATGCAGATAGCTATATTAAAAAAAGAGCAGGATGTTTTATGGAAAGAGTATATTGAGAAAAATCCGGAAACAACATTCTTTCATAAAATAGAGTGGAGAGATTTAGTTGTAGACCTTTTTGGATTTACTCCATATTATCTTATTGCAACAGATGGTAATGTTTTCAAAGGCGTCCTTCCGCTTTTTTTGACTCCGCATGGACTTTTCCAGAAGAAGATGGTTTCTGTCCCTTTTGCTGTTGCAGGCGGTGTATGCGGAGATGACCGGGAAACCGAAAAAGCTCTTATAAAAAAGGCCATTGAACTGACAAAATCTAAGGGAGCTGATTTTCTTGAGCTTCGAAATTTTAATCACAAGCCCGGCAATTTGACACAGAGTTCTCCATATTTTACATTTATGCTTAAATTGCCGGATGATTCTGAAATTATATGGAAATCCATGCATAATGAGATGCGCAGATGTGTACGAAGAAGCAGAGAATACGGTATTACCCTGGATTTGGACAATAAAGACATAAAAGGATTTTATTCGATTTATGCAGGGGCACACAGGTTTCTCGGAACGCCTCCTGCAGGTTTTAAGTGGATATATGAAGTATTTTCCAGATTTCCGGAAAACCACAGAATAGCAAATGCATATATAGACGGGAAAGTAATTGCAACAATACTTGTCAGAGAGTATAAGGATACTATTGGTGCTGTATTCGGCCATGTTATCCGGGATTACAGGAACATGTATCCTCTGTATCTTCTTTATTGGAGTCTTATTGAAGAAGGATGTAAAAAAGGGTTTAAAAAATTTGATTTTGGCAGAAGTATTGAAGAGAGCGGTACTTTTAAGTTTAAAAAAAGATGGGGTGCAGAACCGCATAAACTGAACTACCAATACTATAAGTCAAATAATAAAAAGGTCGCGGATACAAGTCAATCCGGTACTGCAAGAAAGAAGTTCGCAGCTGTCTGGAAAAGGCTGCCCCTTGTTATTGTAAATAAACTTGGGCCGGTTATTAGAGGATATTATCCTTAAATCAGGGAGAATATTCAGATGGTTTCAAAATATTCATCTGTTAAACACATTTACCGTGAGGTACTGCATCTTATCCGAAGGCATGCCATAGGTAATTCTGTGAGAGTAAAATTACTGAAAATGGCTGGTGCCAATGTAGGTAAAAATGTTTATATCGGCCAGGAGATGATAGTGTTTGATTCCGGACGTACAGAGCTTCTGACTATAGGAGATAATGTGGGCATAGCACCGTGCTGCATTATTCTCATTCACACAGCACCGGGAACTCCCCTTCACGATACAATTTATCCTGTTCAGAGAAAGCCTGTTATAATCGAAGAAGGAGTGTGGATCGGCGCCAGGGTAACAATCCTCGGTGGAGTGAAAATAGGGAAGAATTCGGCAGTGGCAGCAGGTTCTGTTGTAACAAAAAATGTTCCTCCTTACACTTTAGTGGGAGGTGTCCCTGCTGTTACTATCAGAAAATTTACAAAACCCGGGCCTGAAGAATCGGGAAAAATTGAATGAAACATCAAGTACCGGTATGTATAACATGCGATATCGATCCTACACCTGAAGCAGGCATTCAGGAGAAGATTAAAGCTGTTGAAAAGAGTGTAAATTTATTCAGTGAGTTCGGCATTAAATCTACGTTTTTCTGGGTTGCAAATGTAGCCGAAGAGTATAAATCTGTATTTAATAAACTTCTGAAGTCCGGCCATGAAATCGGGTGCCATGGGTTGAATCACGGCATGGAAGAAGAGTATTCAACAATGGAAGAGAAGACGCAGAGAGATATGCTCTCTCAGGCAACAACAAAACTAAAGAAAATTACAGGCCAGGAGATCAAATCATTTAGAGGCCCGAGAGTAAAAACTTCGGAAATCACGCAGAAAATACTTGTGGAACTGGGATACAATGTAGATTCATCAGTCTGTTCACAACGTGTGGATTTTATAAGTTCCAATCTTATAAATCCGGGCTGGATAAAAGCGCCGAGGCTTCCGTATCATCCGCATAAAAATAGTGCATTTAAAAAAGGGGAAGTACCCATACTTGTTGTTCCTGTTTCGGCTATTGTAATTCCCTTTATTTCAGGCTCTCTTTATACATTCGGCTTAAACTGGATGAAGGTGCTATTCAACTCTTTGTATGAAGAGTCGTTAATTACCGGAAAGCCTATAGTCTACCTTCTTCATCCAGCTGAATTTGCAAGAAAAGAAAAACCGGCAAGAAGAAAATTCTCAGTAAAGGTTGAGGGCTTTAAATTCAGAAGGTCATCTGTAATTTTTGAACAGAACATTAATAAACGGTATGAACTCAACAGAAAGTTATTTGAGTTTATGGCATTCCATAAAGGTATACGCTTTATGACAACAGATCAATTCTCAGGAGGCTATGTTCATAAAAAATAGTGAAAATTTTATCGGAAGGCTGGGCCGGCTATCGCTTTACGGAATAACAGGCATTATGCTGGGGATAATACTTTCTTCAGCTTTACTTGGTTATATCCCGCAGTTTACAGCAGGTCTTGCTTTTATGTTTGCTATAATTCCAATGATAGTAACCTGGCATTCCCATGCAAAGAAAGCTTTTGTTGCTCTCTTAATATTATCAATGGCACTTGTAATTGACAGAACTTTCAGCCTCCATCCGGAACATATGGAAGGAGCTAAAGGGTTTGTTTTGTCCATGCATGATATTGCACTATTGTTTGCACTTTTTGTATCTTTCTTTGAATCCATTCTTAAAAAAGATTTAAAAGTAATGTTTTTCCCAAGATATACACTGCCTCTTTTGGGAGTTGTTTTAATGTCAATACTTTCCATGAGCAAGGCTGTGGCAGTGAATTTCTCTTTTTATGAGCTTATTGAAATATTAAAGGCAATTTTTGTTTTTCTGTACATTGCAAACTACACTTACAAAGAAGAAAACTATAAATTTGTCATTACGTTTGTAATGATTGGGCTTGGTATAGAGATAATGTTTGTAATTATCGAAATTATTTCCGGTTCTCTGCATATTCCATTTCTTGCCACAAGAATGAATGAAGCTGCAGACGGTATCCGGCAGCAAGAGTATTACAGGGCAGGAGGTACTCTCGGAGGCGCCAACGGACTTGCATGGTACCTTGATTTTGTACTTCCCATAGCCTTGGCATTAACGTTTTATAAAATAAAGAGTTTCCCGAGAATTTTAAGCTTTATTCTCACAGGAGGGGGGATTATAGCTCTTATTGCTACCTTTTCAAGGGGCGGCTGGGTAGGATTTATTGTCGGCGGGTTTATGGTCTGGTATTTCTATATTCGTAATGCGGGCATTTTAAAAAAAATATTTTCAGTACTGACTTTTTTACTGATAATAGTTATGGCTGTAACTTTGATAGCTGGTACGGCAAATCCGATAAAAGAAAGATTAAGTGAAAATGACAAGGGCTCAGCCTATGTAAGAATTCCGCTTATGGTTGTCGCATTGTCAATGATAAAGGCAAATCCTATAATTGGCGTAGGCCTTAATAATTATACTTTTGTCCATCAGAATTACGATTACGGAGTAGATAAAATTACAAGTTACTATCCGGTACCTGTCCACAATTTTTTTCTGCAGCTTACCGGAGAAGTAGGAATCCCTGGGCTTCTGTTTTTCCTTTTATTTATAATTACTGTTTTTTACAGGGGGTTGTCATATTCAAATAAAAGAAGTGATCGCACAGCATGGATTGTTTACGGAATACTTGCCGGGTCGGTTGGGTTTTTCATACAGGGAATGGTAGAGAATACAAGCCTCGGAAGTTTTAATGTCTATCCTTTATGGGTTCTGTATGGAACTTTGGCGGGAATTGTTGAAAGCCGGAGAAGTAGCCCGGATATTGCTCAGACATCATCCTGAGATAACAGAAAGAAACAGAATGAAATTAGTATCAAGCTTAATGAAAAATACATCAATTGTGCTTGCGGGCACAATAATAAGAATGATCTCGTCATTTGTTTTAGTGCTGATTGTAACACGAGCTCTCGGGCCGAAAGGAATGGGTGAGTATTCCGTAATACTTTCTCTATACTGGCTTTTTCAGAAAATAGCCACTATGGGCCTTGAACCGATTATTATAAGGGAAGTTGCAAAGGATCCATCAAAAGCTTCATTTTATTTAACTGACAGCATTATTATCGGACTTGCTGCCGCAGCTATTATGTCATTTTTTATGACAGGATTTGGAATCATTGTTAATTATCCGAGAGTCATTATAATCTCCTCTGCTGTTATGAGCGGGACTTTGATACTAACTACTGTTAATCTGATGTTTCAGGCAATTTTCATAGGAATAGAGAAAACGGAATACGGTTTCCCCGGAATTATGACAGAAAATTTGTTCCGCCTCGGAGTGAGTATTCTAATTCTTTATTCTGGATACGGACTTGTTTCATTGTGTGCTGTGTTTTTATTATCTTCAGGTGTAAGGCTGGTAATTAACTTTCTGACAGCAAAGGCAAGAATTAACGGCTTAAAATTTATGTATGACAGGAAAGAAGCAGTTTCCATTATTAAAACTATGCCTCTATTTGCAGGGTCTCAGGTTTTTAATGCTTTTTCAGGAAATATTACGGTTATTATCCTTTCACTGCTCATGGGAATGGAGCTTGTAGGATATTACAGTGTTGCTATGAGGCTTGTAGGATTTGTCCGGCTTGTACTGCAGAGCTATAAGGTCGCTATTCAGCCTGTTGCAGCTCGGACCTATCAAAATTCAAAAGAAGAGCTGAGGAAATTTACTATTAAATCCATTAAGTATGTCTTTGTTATGACATTACCGGTTTGCTTCGGATCAGTTGTCCTTTCGGAAAAGCTGATAGTTTTTCTCTTTTCAGCAAAATTTATTCTTTCTGCGCTTCTGTTCAGATATCTTATCTGGCTGCTTTTGATATACGGAGCATCAATGGTTCTCTCTGTAATTTTAATAGGAAGCAATAATCAGAAGACAGATTTCTTCGGAATAGTAATAAATATGAGTTTCAGAGTGGCTCTCTCTTTCATTCTTATTCCTTTAATCGGATATTGGGGTGCTGTAATTGCAGTACTTTCCTCTCTTATTGCAGGAGCTGTTTACAGGTACGGCTTTATACGGAAACATTTTTTCAAAATACCATTTTTACGGATTACATGGCGGACAGCAGCAGCTTCTGCTGTTATGGCGATTTTTGTAATTTTTATGAGAAATTTACATGTACTCATTAATGTTTCTGCTGCAGCGGTCTTGTATTTTATACTGATTTTTCTCTTTGGAGTTGTTAAAACCGGGCAGTTTCCTGTTCTCCGCAGGTTAAGCCGAAGGAGAAGTGCTCAATGATTTTGTCTGTAGTTATAATCGGCAGGAATGAAGAGGCAAACATAGAAAGGTGCCTGCGTTCTGTTCTTTATGCAGTTAAGAGCGTAAAATCAAAAGAAATAATATATGTTGATTCTGCTTCTACTGACCGAACCATTGATATCGTAAAAAAATATCCGGTAAGGATAATTAAGCTCAGGCCTGAGTGGCCCTTAACCTCTTCTGCCGGCCGTTATCTCGGATTCCGAAATACAGCAGGCAGGTATGTATTTTTTGTTGACGGTGACACTGTTATTTATAAAGATTGGCCTGAGCGGGCAATAGCATTTCTGGAAGAGTCTAAAGAATCAGGCGGCGTTGCGGGTATTGTTCATGAAATATTTCTGGATGAAACCGGCAGAAAGGTTTTATTCAGGAAGAACAGATACAATGTTTCAGGTTCAGGAGAGGTTAAAGTGTTTGGCGGTATTGCTGTATATAAAAGATCTGTTCTGGATAAAGCCGGTAACTTTAATCCATTTATTGAAGCGACGCCTGAACTTGAGCTTGCATTAAGAATCAGAAATGCAGGGTACAAACTTATGCGTATTGATATTCAGATGGCAATTACATACGCTCCGGAAAGGGATACGGTAAAAGAAGTTATGCGCAGAGCGCATTCCGGCTTGTATTCCATAGGAAGAGCATTCAGAATTTGTCGTAGTAACGGGCTCGGGCTGCAGTATCTTAAGGAAAGAATGGGATTTATTATCGAATTCGGAGTAGTTATATTTTTTATCTTTTCCGGAATTGCTGTGTCTTTGCTCTTAAAAAGAACTGATATACTTCTTACAATTACAGGTATTACTGCCGGTGTATTACTTGTAATATCTGTGAAAAAAAGAAGTGTACAAAAAACCATACTGAGCATTTTTAAAAGAAGTGTGATACTTTTCTGTACTATCCGGTCTCTGTTTACAGGTAGTCTGAAAGACCCGGATGACTATCCTGAAGATGTTATTATAATTAAAAAGTAGAACTTTATGAAAGTACTTGTAGTTACAAATATGTATCCTCTTCCGGATCAGATTCATGCCGGAGCATTTGTAAAGAGCCAGATGGACTCTATTGCAGAATTCGGTATTGAAATGGAGATTATTAATATCAATGAAAAAAGGAGATTTAAAAAATATCCTTATGCATGGTGGAGAGTATTTAAAAGATCTTTTGACAGGTCTTTTAATCTTATTCATGCGCATTACGGATACAGCGGAATGATTTCTTCCCTCCAGTGGAACCTGCCTGTACTTGTGTCATTCTGCGGAGGAGATGTGCTCGGCAATCCGGATAATAAAGGCAGAGTGAATTTTACATCGAAACTGTTTTTGCCGCTCGGAAGAATTCTGTCTATGATTGTTCCTGCAGTAATTGTGAAATCAAAGCAGATGAAAGAGAAACTTCCGAAAAAAGAAAATATCTTTGTTATTCCGAACGGAGTGAATTTTGACAGATTCAAACCGGAGCCGAAAGAGGCAGCAAGGGAAAAATGCGGGCTAGATTTTTGTAAAAAATACGTTCTCTTCCCTTCAAATCCGTCGTGGATAAGAAAGGGATATCCAATTGCAAAAGAGGCTGTTGATATCCTGAAAAGAAAAGGGATGGATGCGGAGCTCGTTGTGCTTCACGGAAAGCCTCATGACACTGTTCCTGATTTTATGAATGCATGTGATGTCCTTGTTTTGACCTCTCTGTGGGAAGGGTCGCCGAATGTTGTTAAAGAAGCAATGGCGTGCAATATGCCTGTTGTAACAGTTGATGCAGGAGATGCAGGGGAGGTTGTCCGGGGGTGTGAAGGCTGTTTTATTGCAGACCGGACAGCAGAAGATATCAGCAAAAAACTTGAAACCGTCCTTAACAGAGGGATGAGAACCAGAGGGAGAGATCATATCAAACATCTTGAAGAATCAAAAATAGCTCTGAGAATTATAAAAATTTATAAAAAACTGGGAATAAGAGTAAATGGATAAGTTTTTAAGTGCATCACAAAGACTTTTTAATTATATAATTGAGAACCATTGGGATGGTTCAGGCCTTATAGGGCCTGATCCTGGACTGAGGTATAATTTTCGAATTTTTCGTTTTATCAAAAGTTTTTTCCCGTTTATCAAGTGGGGAGATGAAAATTATTTTCTGCAGTGTCAGGGTTACTGGGTTTTTAATAATAGTAAAATGTATGACATCTACGGCAATGATAAGTATCTCAATAACATAAGATTAACAGCGGACAGGATTATTGGAAATCAATCTGACGAAGGATACTGGCAGTATCCTCTTCCGGAGTGGAAGGGGAAAATAGCAACAGTTGAGGGTAATTACGGAGCGCGGGCTCTGATTGAATCGTTTCGTAAACTGAAAGATGAACGGTATCTTGCAGGAGCTTTGAAATGGCATGAATTCCTCTATTCAAAAACAGGGTTTTTGGCATATATGGATTCTCTTACAGTAAATTATTTTGCAGGAATCAGCGGCAGGTTTGTACCTAATAATGCAACATTGACCCTTGCATTCCTGTCAGAGCTGTACAGAGAAACCGGGAATTTAAAGCATCTTAAATATGCTGAAGAGATGATTAGATTTCTGCAGTATGCTCAAAAAAAGAGCGGGGAGCTTCCCTACGCATTTGAAACACCTGACACTCCGGGACGGGAACATTTTTTATGTTTTCAA
>JAGGVB010000196.1 GCA_021158245.1 bacterium
AATGTCAGAGAAAAAAATCAATGGTTGTTTTTTAATTTGTGTTAATTTATCCGGTCCTTAACGGATTCGTGGATTAACTAATCCGTCAGTGGCCGGACACGTCCGTCAGTAGCCGGACACTGTCCCTCCCAAGTCCAACTTGGGAGGGAGTGTACCTATTCAATATTCACTTTCATTTTTTCTTTGCGTTCGTTGCGCGCATTGCGAGAGATAATAAGATTTCTCAGTCGCTTCTGCTCCTTCGAAATGACACTCCCAAAGCCCTGTCAGGGGCGGAATATTTGTAGCAGTGGGATTAAAGAAAATCAGAAGTCCCGTAGAAATATTTTTAGTTGAAAGTTAAGGCATTTCTCTTGTCAGTAAATAATAAATATCGAATATTGATTGGGGATTTGAGATTTCAGAAGTTTGCCGGTAAACAAATCTGAAATCAAAGATCGGTGTTTGTAATATCTTTGAAATTCAACAGTAAATAATTTTTAAACTTGAATTTTATTATTAAAAAATATAAATTAAACAATTATGAAAACCTATGAAAAAATTGAAGAGGCAGTATTATTTCTAAACAGGCATTTTGATCCGAAGAAACTAAAAGCCGGAGTGATTCTGGGATCAGGACTCGGCAGTTATGGAGACACAATTGATGCTGTGTATTCCGTTAATACCAGTTCAATCCCTCACTGGCCCGTATCTACAGTGCAAGGGCATAAGGGAGAGATAATAATTGGCAGAGTTGAAGAATCTCTTATCGCAGTTGTACAGGGGCGAGTGCATATTTATGAAGGATACTCTCCGGAAGAGGTTGTATTTGGCGTACGTGTTCTAGGCGCAATGGGCATTAAATCCCTGATAATCACAAATGCTGCAGGAAGTACAAATCCTGATATTCCTGCAGGCAGTATGATGCTGATTCGGGATCATATAAACATGATGGGAATAGATCCTTTAACAGGCCCGAATCTTGACAGGTTCGGACCGCGTTTCCCGGACATGAACAGGGCATACTCTGCGGAGTACAGGCATATAGCTTTGGAAGCTGCATCAGAATTGGGAATAAATCTGTACCAGGGAGTTCTTGCTGCTACTCATGGCCCAAGTTACGAGACTCCGTCAGAGGTTAGTGCGTTAAAACTGCTGGGAACAGATGCCGTATGTATGTCGACCATTCCGGAAGTGATTGCTGCAAATCATATGGGTATAAAAGTACTTGGAATTTCGTGTGTAACAAACATGGCTTCAGGAATGAGCAGTACTCCTCTGTCCCACAGCGATGTGGAAGAGACTGCAAACAGAATAGCCGAAGGCCTTAACAGATTATTAAAAGAGTCTATCTGCAGAATCATCAAAAACAGTTAAAAAAATGCGGATGATGACAAATCTCAAGAGTTTTCAGTAATCTAAAAAAAAGAAAGGCTGATTTGAGTTTCTGGGACATTAAGGCAAAACGGTACGAAGCGATAAGGCATGTGCGGCTCATAGAATGGATTCTTAGAGCGGAAAAGGATAACATCCGTAAACTTATTGATGAAGAAGGAATAGCTGCTGATATTGTACTTGATATAGGTTCCGGAAGCGGAGAAGCAGGGTCTCTATTCCCTGATTCGACACAGATTACAGCAATTGATACATCTTTTTCAATGCTTGTTCAGTGCAGAAGCAAGGGATTTTTTGCTGTAAGAGGAGATGCTTTGTATCTGCCTGCTGCTTCGAATTATTTTAATTGTGTTATCAGTATAGGCGTATCAGAATATATAAAAAGATTGGACAGCTTTTTTTCAGAGGCAGGCAGGGTGCTAAAAAAGGGGGGATATTTTATTACAACGCGTGCTCAGCCGAATATATTCAACAGGCTGCGTATGGTTTCAGGTGAGAGAGTGCGCTGTCACAGGGAAAATAAGTTCATATCTTCTGCGGAAGCAGAAGGCTTAATTCTTAAAAGAAAAATGACAGGTTTTATACAGGTTCAGTATCTTTTTCAAAAAAACTAAACAGGGACTAATTTATGAAAATTGTAGAAAAACTTAAGTTTATCCATCAAAAGCTGAAGCATCCTGATCATTCATGGCGTGTATATGTGCTGATTGGTATTGTGATATACTTTATTCTCATTAATCAGATAATACATGTAAGGCCCGACCATGCATTTCTTGCTCTTGTTGTGTTTTCTCTCGCTTTGGGGAAAGGGAATTCGAAGCAGTTTCTTATAGATTGGTCTCCTTTCATATTCTTCTGGATTGCATATGATATGATGCGTGGTGTTGCAGACAGTGTACGCGGTGTTATTAATGTAATTCCTCCGTTTACGCTTGAGCTCAAAATTTTTGGCGGCATTCTCGGGCATCAGGTGCCCTGTTTCTTTTTTGAGCATTTTCAGGCACTTCACCAGGGTGGAGTTCTGAAGGCAATCCTTGATATTATGGGTGCCAACTTTTACACAATACATTTTGGAGCCCCCCTTGTACTGGGGTGGATTTTTTGGCATACAACTTCCGACAGGCCTCTGTTTTATCATTTTGTTTATACAATTACAATCCTTAATATAATGGCTCTTGTTACATTTATGCTTTATCCGGCAGCTCCTCCATGGTATGTTTACAGATATGGTTTAGCCCAGCCGACCGGCCTTATTGAGGGCAGCGCAGCAGGCCTTGTTAATTTTGACAAGCTTATAGGTACAAAATTTCTTCAATCTATATGGGACACCTTTAACTCGAATCTTTTTGCAGCAATCCCTTCTCTGCACGGAGCTTATCCATGTGTTATTGCATTCTTCGGTATGAAAAAATTTAAAAAGAACCGTGCTTTATGGCTGCTATATCCAATCGGCACATGGTTTTCAGCGGTTTATCTTGGAGAACACTATATTATTGATCTTATAATAGGACTTATATATTTTATAATTGCTTATCAGATTGTTTTAAGGTTCATTTATCCTGTACTGTTTAAAAACTATGTTGAGAGGACTGATTTAAAATTAAAATCGGGGGAATAGATAATGTATAAGAGAATTATTTTTTCTGCATTATTTGTTTGTTTTGTGTACAGTTTAAACGCCCAGCAGCAGCCTGAGCAATCCATTCATTTTCGGTCAGGTGACTGGGTCTCTTACAGGTCAGCGAAGTATGTTACTTCTGTCGCAAAAGGGAATCAGTACATCTATTTTGGTACAACCAATGGAATAATCCGATACGATTTTTTCCGCAATAAATGGGCAGACCCATTTACTGTGAGCGACGGCCTGCCTTTTGGAACAGTGAAAGCAGTTGCTTATGACAGGTCAACCGGTTTTTTATGGTGTATTTCAGGAAGATATTTGTGTTTTTATCTGCCTGCAGCTCTTGAATGGAGATTAATAGATATACGGAAGCATGGAGTATCAGCTATTGATATTATCGGAGTAGGTGAGCAGCAGATGTGGGCAAAAGACTCAAATAATGTTTTTAAAATAGAGTCTCACGGATCATTTATTGAAAGATCAGGCAGAGAAGAAGCTGATAAAGATAATGTCAGATGGTCCCCTGTAAGGGGGAATTCAAATAAAAAAGTGTGGACTCAGTTTTTTATGGATGGAGGATACAGGTTTTTAATAAACGGCTATATTCAGGATGAATATTTTAGAGAATTTCAATTAACAACGTGGTTTAATGATAAGTTCGGGAATATGTGGATAGGAACCTGGGGGCTTGGTGCGGGAAGGGCTGATTTAAGGTCCGATGATATGATGATTTTACCGGCCGGGCCTATATCAAATAATATAAATTTTATGGCATGGGTAGATAATGGTATGTGGATGGGCGGAGTTGACACCGGTTCAAAATTACAAGGCATTACTTTCTGGAATATGGATGATAATCAGTGGAAATATTTTGAGCCGAATTACATATCAGGATTGGAGAACACAAGTGTCCGCGCAATTAGTGCAGGAGAGAGGTTTGTCTGGTTCGGTACTGATAACGGACTTGTCAGATATGATATGAACAGGGACAGGTGGAAGACTTATCATATAAATAACAATTTGTGGGATGAGATGATAACATCTCTCGTTCATGGAGATTCGTGTATCTATGTCGGTACTGATGTGGGTATTAACAAAGTATTACTGCCCTCAATGGATATTGTAAAGATCCATAACAAGGCAGTACTGCACAGAAGAATTTATTGCATGGAGAATACAAAAAATAATCTGTGGGCAGGCACAGACAGAGGAATTATCCGCTTTGATAAAACAACTGGTAGATGGGAGTATGTATCCGGTTATCCGGGAATGCCTGTAATAAATGTATCTGCAATTTCCACATATGATAATGAAGTATGGTTCGGCACTGATTACGGTGTGGAGATGTACGATTTATCAAAAAAAGTGTGGAAAGGATTTCTTCCTCAGCACTATCCCACAGGCGGCAGGATAAATACTATTCTTGCAGACAGCGGCAACGTTTGGTTCGGAACTGATAATGGTGTAATCAAGTACATAAAAAATGAAGACAGGTGGATGAGGTTTACTACAAAAGACGGGCTTGTTAGTAATTTGGTAAACTGGATTCTGCTGGATAATGATTACATCTGGTTTGGTACTGACCGCGGGCTGACTAAATTTTTTTGGAATGCCCCTTACAGGATAGATTAATATATAAACAACAGGAAAAAGAAATGTATACTATGCGTTTATTCTGTTCTCCAGCCAGTCAGGAATTGTCTTTTCGGATGATAGGTAATCCATAACAAGATAACTTCCGTGAATAACAGCTTTCATTTTGTCGTTTATACTGTCTGCCGGATCAGTTGAACCTGCTATATGGCTTATTCCTTTTACAGTAATGAAACGCAACCCTGCTCTGCTGCATATTCTTGCGCCATATCCAGAAGAACCATCTATACAGTCAATTAATGGTTCATTTGTAAGATTTCGCAGATCGGCACACAGTTCCGAATTATGATTACATGTTGCAACAGAGCCTGACCAGTGTTTGAAATTATAGGAATAATAAGATTCATTTTTACCATTTTCTGACATTATTTCACTTATTGCTCCTGGAATTATATAATCTCCGGGCGTATTGTTACTTTTTATTTTCCACGAGAATGGAATATAGGCTGTAACAACATCGCCGAGTGAGATTTGCGGGTTCAGTGACACGGAAGTTCCGAAAAAAACTATTTCAGATTCAGACAAATCTTTGGCAGCATTCTTGAAAGTCGAATTATAAAAATCTGCATCCGGCCCTGTTATAACAATTGTAACTGTTTTTGTATCTGTTCGGCCTTGCAGGCATTTACGTCCAAGGAAATTCACCATTGAAGTTTTTTTTAAAATGGTTGTGATTAATTCAGATTCAAATTTGTGACTGCAGAGAAGAACAGTATCTGTTAAATTGTTTTCTCTGAATATAGAAGAAGGTTTATGAAACCACAATTTAATCCTCCTTTAAATAAAATATGGCCTTGATTCTCTGCGAATCATGAGAACATACAATGAATCGGTAGACACAAATCCGGCTTTTAGTTTAAAATTACATTAAAATAACTTTTATAGGGGTGAGAATATATTTAATATTCTTTAAGTGCCCGATATTTTATCTCCCCCCACGGGTAACAAAATATTTGTTGTGCATAAAATCATTGATGCATTCAATTAGCATGTACTGCAGAACAAACGGTGTGTATTTCTTTGTTGTCTTGGCTAAAAGAATTATAACAAAATGATTCTTAAAATGCAAGTAAAAAATTATATTTGCAATGAATTATTTTATTTAATTGCCCAAAAATAAATTGATTTGGAAGAATAGTTTTTTAAATTTAGAAGATTTGGAGAATCAATTGGCAAAATATATCAATATTTACAGCAATAAAAGGCTCCATTCTTCTATTGGGTATGTTACTCCCAGAGACATGCTTCAGGAAAATCAGCAGCGAATTTATGAAGAACGAAAAATTAAACTTGAAAATGCAAAACAAAAACGAAAAATGCAAAGAACTTTGTATGCAGTTTAAAAACAACTAATCAAAACTGCCGATTATTCAAATTTTTGCTGAACCAAGGCAGAATATCTGCGCTATGAGGCTCTATATTAAATAAAACCACACAATAAAGTAGCAAAAAGATAATAATAAAAATAAGAATTATAAAAAACCACTTGACAGATCGTTTTTATTTTCTTACATTTTAATAGTTGATGATAAATTTTAAGTAGTACAGCATTCGCATCTTTAGAACAAACATCATTTCAAAATTTCATCATGTAGTAGTGTGTCTTCATGTAAGGGGATAATTGTATCCTGAATCAATAAGGA
>JAGGVB010000197.1 GCA_021158245.1 bacterium
AACCGATAAAAATCTCTGCAATGGGAAGAATCAAAATGATAATCAGGGCTACAGCCTCCAGCATAATTTCAAACTCAAGCATAAAATTTACCCCTTTTCCCGGATCAATAATCTTTGCAATACATGAGAGATAGAATCAGCCCGAGGATAATCTTAATCACTCTAACATGCTTCACAAGTCCCCCTGAATTCGTAATTTGATTTTTGAGTATAATTTCTGGTGCATCTTTCCTGTTTGGGAAGAACTGCTATTCTCTCAGGATACACCTATCCCCTTACATTAAGACGCACTACTACGTGATGAAATTTTGGTATGATGTTTGTGCTGAAGATGCAAATGCTGTACTACTTAAAATATATCATCAACTTTTATAATGTAATAAAAATAATTTAATTGTCAAGTATTTATTAATAATTTTATTATTATCTTCTTACTACTTTACTGTCCGTTTTTTTAATAGTTCTTTCGGCTTTTAACCGGAAAAACTTTAAGAAAATTACATCAGAACCATGCGAATGCCAGATTTTCAGTAAACATTAAGACCTCAGAGGTTTCAAAAACCTCTGAGGTCTTTTATTCAAACAAAATATTTTTTTTAATACTTCATCTTCAAATTTTTAACTAGAAACGCCCACTTATCAGCCTGTTCCTCTATCTGCTTGCTTGTGGGTTTGCCTGCCCCATGTCCTGCTCTGGTTTCTATTCGTATCAGCACAGGCGCATCGCCTGCCTGGCAGTACTGAAGCCTTGCCGCAAATTTAAAGCTGTGCGCAGGCACAACCCTGTCATCATGATCTGCCGTAGTAACAAGAGTTGCAGGGTAGGACACGCCTTGTTTCAGGTTATGATAAGGTGAATAAGCATAAAGAAATTTAAAATCATTGGGATTATCGGATCTTCCGTAATCAGAAGCCCAGGCCCAGCCGATTGTAAATTTATGATACCTGAGCATATCCATTACACCTACTGCAGGAAGAGCCGCAGCATAAAGGTCAGGGCGCTGAGTCATACATGCTCCCACAAGAAGGCCTCCGTTGCTTCCTCCTCCTATTGCAAGCTTTTCCCGGGATGTATATCCCTTATCAATAAGGTACTCGGCTGCAGAAATAAAATCATCAAAAACATTCTGTTTTTTGCCAAGAACTCCCTGTTTATACCAGTCAATTCCATACTCTCCGCCGCCGCGGATATTCGGTATTGCAAGAATACCTCCCATCTCCATCCATTGAAGATTTGATACGCTGAAATACGGAGTAAGACTTATGTCAAAACCTCCGTAACCATAAAGATAGCATGGATTCGGACTGTTCTTTTTCAGCCCTTTTTTATACGATATAAACATTGGAACACTTGTTCCGTCCCTGCTCTCGTAAAAAACCTGCTCCGTTTTAAAATCAGAAGGATTAAACTTCACTTTCGGGGAGCGGAATATCCTGCTTTCTCCTTTTTTAAAATCATATTTATAAATTGTATAAGGATAAGAATAGGAACTGAACCCATAGAACATTTCAGTATCTTTTTTCTCTCCGCTTATACCGCTTACAGACCCAATGGCCGGCAGAGCGATTTCTTTTTTAAATTTCCCATTCTTTTTATAAATATAGACCTTATTGTATGCATCGTGCATATAGGACGTTACAAACTCGTTATTTACAACTGTAACTGATGAGATAACATCATTCTTCTCAGGTATAATCTCTTTCCAATGCCTTTTGGCGGGCCTTTTTAAATCAATTTCTACAATCCTGCCTTTCGGTGCATTAAGGTCAGTACGGAAATAAAATTTCTTCCCGTCATTATCTATAAATGAGTATGATGCATCAAATTTATCAAGCAGCCTGACAACGCGGCTTTTAATTCCTTTTGCCAAATCCATGTAATAAACCCTGTTCCGGCTGTCTGTTCCCTGACTGACAAAAATAACAAGATACTTTCCATCGTCTGTAACAAAGGGATAAAACCCTCTTTTAGGATGTTTTTTATCCTGATAAACCAGAACATCTGCATCCTGACTGCTGTTTACCTTATGATAAAATACCATTTGATTTGTATTCCGCTGTGTAAGTTCATGTCCCTTTTCCGGTTCAGGATACTTGCAATAGTAGAATCCTTTTCCGTCTTTTGACCATGAAGCGCCTGAAAATTTTATCCACTTCAAGTGATCGGAAAGATCTTTTTTCGTTTCAACATTCCTGACAAACATATCCCGCCAGTCCGATCCTCCGGAAGAAGTCCCGTACGCAAGATACTTTCCATCTTCACTGATGCTTGTAATTGCAAGTGCAACAGTTCCGTCTTCACTTAATTTATTGGGATCAAGCAGGACTTCCGGTTTAGCATCGAGTTTATTCTGAACATAGAGCACCGACTGATTCTGAAGCCCGTCATTCTTTGAGAAAAAGTACTTGCCGCCCTTTTTCCACGGCAGACCGTATTTCTCATAATTCCAGAGTTCAGTCAATCTTTTTTCAATCTTTTTTCTTGCTCTTATTTTCTTAAGATATTTAAACGTAACTTCATTTTCCGCTTTGACCCATGCCTTTGTCTCTGCGGAATTATCATCCTCAAGCCATCTGTACGGATCAGCAACCTTTGTTCCGAAATAGTCATCAACCACATCAACCCGTTTTGTTTCAGGGTATTGTATTTTTCTACCGCATCCGTAAAAAGCAGCGGCAACGACAAGAGAAAAAATCCCCATAAGAACCCTCTTCTCCATAATTAGCTCCTTCTATATTAGTATATTGAAAAAACTTCTAACTTGTATGACGCAAAAAGACTCAGAAAGTTCCAAAATAAAATATCTAAAGTTTTTCAAAATTAAGGCCCTATATGAACCATATCGTATTGGAAATCTCCTCTCGCATAATAGTCTTCATCCCTGGAACACAGGTCGTATTCACCTCTCAACAGCGCATAATGCCCGTGTTCCATTGTTGACAGATATAGAAGTATTTCCTGTGTGCCGCGGTGATCAACCTCTTCTGCCAGTTCCTGATAAAAATCCTCAAAGACCTGTTCAACTTTAATTGCTGTTTCAAGAAGGTCAAGCACTGAGCTGTTCTTCTCAATTGCAATCCTGATATCAGGAGTAATGGATTTACCGGTCTTTAACGGTTCTTTTGAAGGAAAGAGTTTCTGGAAAAGATTTCCAATTATAGCCTGATGTTTTTTTTCTTCTTCAATTAGAAACTGCAGTTTATCTTTCATAACAAAATTCTGCACAGAATCTTTCAATATTTCATACAGCTTTGAAGATTCGGCTTCTGCTGCAAGTGCCATACTCAGGGCTTCTTCCAATGTAAGAGAAGCAACATCAATGGACATTTGTTTTCCTCCCTTTTTTAAATTTATATTACTACTCTCCCAATTTCTTCTGGAACTCCAGAATTCTGTAAATATGTTTTCTCTCCTCTTCAATTATATCATCAATAACATTCTGATCATCCTTACGTACAAGATTTTTAAACTCTGAGAAAAACAGAATAGCATCCTTTTCAAAAGATATGGCAACACGCAGAGCCGCTGCAGGGTCGTTAATATATTTCCGCATATCTTTTACTTCTGATACACCCGGGAAAATTTTTTTATCAACAAGGGATTTAAAATAGAGCAGCATTTCATAATCATCATAGGGCAGAGCAAGCATAATGTCTTCACCCTTTGAAAGCATTGAACGAAATATCTCTTCGTGCTTCACTTCTTCATCAGCGAGAAACTGAAATATCTCCCTTGCAACAGGATTTTTTACTGATTCTGCCACAGCAAGGTAAAATTCTTTTCCCTCTTTTTCAAGCTGAACTGCCATTTGGAGCAGTTCACTGCCTGCCAATTTTTCTGTCATTGTAATTTTCTCCTGATATAAACAGATTAATTTTCTCTGAGTACAATATCATCATACTCTTTTTCAATACGATTCTTGTGCCTCAGCTCTTCCTGTGCCAGCATTTTAAAAAGAGTAACAATTTTTTCATCAGTACTGTTCTCAGCCATTGCATCATACAGTTCTTTTGATTTTTCTTCCCGTTTCATTGCAAGAATCAGCAGCTGCTGATAATTCATATCCTGAGAAAATTCCATATCAACAAGATAATCGGAAATCTTCAAGTTGGGAGCAATACTGAGTTTGGCTCTGTCAACAAGTTCAGGTTTAAAATTTTTTACCATCTTTACATGTTTCTCTTCCTCTCTTGACAGCTCAAGAAATACTTCCTTCATATTGCTTCTGTCAATAATTTCCGCACACATCTTATAGAATTCTACAGCTTCTTCCTCTTTTTCAAGGGCAAAATCCATAACCTTTTTAAAATCATTTAAATCCATAAGATACTCCTGTAATTTGGGATTAAAATATTTTATTTAATCTTCGATCCAAGACCGTAATAGCTTCAAATTCTCTTTGAACTTTTCATCGCCGCCCGGAGTTTCCAAAATCATCGGTACTTCGGAAAATCGTTCGTCATTAACTATAAGCTTAAAAGGTTTCTCTCCAAGAAAGCCCTTTCCGATATTTTCATGACGGTCAACCTTTGTTGCAATATCCGTTTTGGAATCATTAAGATGAAAAACCTTCAGCCTCTCTATTCCGATAATTCTGTCAAATTCATCAAATACATTTTTATATCCTTCTGAACTGCGAAAATCGTATCCGGATTCAAATACATGAGCAGTATCAAAGCATACTGCTAATTTTTCCCTGCATTTTGCTTTATCAATAATTTCCGCTAATTGTTCAAACCTGTAACCAAGATTTGTTCCCTGCCCGGCAGTAGTCTCAAGAAGCAGGACTACATCTTCGGCATGAGCATTATCCAATACATAATCCAGGCTTTGTGCAACTGTTCGCAGGCCATTTTTCTCTCCGGTTTTCAGATGAGAGCCGGGATGGAAAACAACATAGCGGAGGCCGAGGATTTCCGCCCTTTCAACCTCATCAATCATTGCTTTTCTGGACTTTTCAAGAGCATCTTTGTCCGGGTGTGCGAGATTAATAAGATATGAATCATGAACAACAACCTCCTTTACAAATGATTCCGCATATTGCTTTTTGAATGCATTAACAGATGATTCTTTAAGAGGAGGAGATCTCCATTGTCTCTGGTTTTTACTGAATATCTGGACAGCTTCCAAAGATAGATATTCTCCTCTGCCTATTACGTTTTCTACTCCTCCGCCTGCAGAAACATGTGCCCCAAGTAATCCCATCTATTTTTCTCTTCTACTTTATGCTGATATCTTTTGATGATTCCCACAATCCGTGAATATTGCACAAACTGAGTGCATGAAGAGTCCCTGGTTTATCTGTCTTCATAAAAGCTTTAACAACAGGATGGGAATACACAGGCCCCTGGTTTGCTCCTGCACCTGATTCGCCGTGAGCAGAAAATTCATAATGGCCGATCTGATAGCTGAATTTTTCACCTTTAGGATGGAAGAAAAGTGAAATCCATCTTATATGATGCTCTGTAGTATTGGGATGTGCTATCTCCCTGCCTATTCCTACCTCAACCTCAAATATCTCCCCGCTGTTTACAGTGTCTGCACATTCAATAACAGGGGCATGCTTCTCTTTCTTCCAGTCAGCTTCCTGAATGTGTTCGTTTAATCTTCCCATTGTCAACCTCCTTTAAATTTATTTAAATTAATATAATAACCAAAGGCTTAATGCCATAACTACCATCCCGATAATTACTCCGAGCACAGGAGCGTGTTCACTGCCGAGATTTTTGGCAGCAGGCATAAGTTCATCAAGGGATATTGCAACCATAAGGCCGCCGACACCTCCCAGCAGCCAGCCAAGTACTTCATGAGAAAAAAATTGAGATAGTACTACTGCACCAAGGGCAGCACCCACAGGTTCGCTTACGCCTGACAGAAAAGACCACCAGAACGCCTTTTTTCTGCTCCCTGTTGCAGCATAAACCGGTGCGGAAATTGCCAGCCCCTCAGGAATATTGTGTATTGCTATTGCCACAGCAATTGCAATCCCAAGCTGCATATTCTCCAAAGCGCCGCTGAATGCTGCCAGGCCTTCAGGAAAATTGTGTATGCCTATTCCCACTGCAACTAACAAACCGGTTCTTTTTAAGCCTGGTTTCTGATTTTTTTCATTAAAATCCTTCTGTCCCACATACTCATGGGGAATAATAAAATCTATCAATGCAAAAATAATCATACCGATTAAAAATGCAATATTTGCCCTGGCAAAACCTATCTGTTTTATACTGGTATTTAAGAGCTCTACAAATGAAATAAGAATCATAACTCCTGCCGAAAATCCGAGAGTAAATGCAAGGAACCTGTCAGAAGGTTTCTTTACTGCAATCCCCATCAGACTCCCGATTGTAGTAGCAAGGCCTGCTCCTGCTGAAAGCAGAATTGCATAGAAAAAAGTAGTACCGGTCTGCATCCCTATTGCAGTTCTTTTACTTTTGCAAGGACATCTTCAACATGCCCTTTTACTTTAACTTTCGGCCAGACAAAATCAACCATGCCGTCAGGATTTATTATAAATGTACTTCTCTGAACTCCGTAGTACTCTCTGCCGTAGTTCTTTTTTAAAACCCATGCACCGTACTTTTCAATAACTGTATGTTCCTTGTCACTCAAAAGTCTGATTTTCAGATTGTGCTTTTCCCGAAACTTACAGTGGCTCTCAGGAGAATCCGGGCTGATTCCGATAATTTGAGTATTCAGAGATTCAAATTTTGTCAGATACTCACTAAAATCTATTGCCTCCAATGTACATCCTGAGGTATTATCTTTGGGATAAAAATAGAGAACAACCCATGACCCTCTGAACTCTTTCAAACAGATCTCTTTTTTATTCTCATCCGGCAAGCAGAAATCTGCAGCTTTTTTACCTTTATCAGGTACTGGCATTTAACTATCCCTTCATAAATATTTTTTCATGTCTTCTCGCGAGCTATGCGTAGAAACGCTGCACCCAAGGCCTGTATATCCTGTTCCATTCCGGGGCTGTGTCAAAAGTCATAACCCTGTCATTGCGAGTGTCTTTCATTCTGTGCCCCAAGTTCAACTTGGGACACAGGCAAACCACTGTTTATTCAGAGATTAGCTTTCATTAATTATTTCAATCATCAAACCTGGACTCTTCAGGCTGTTCCTTTTAAAATTCTACTCCTTGCCTGTATCTTCTGCTGTAAATATACGTGCATTTAAATCTTTATCTATCATAAACAGGCCGTTGGGGCTTCCTGATACAAGTTTCAGCTTATCAATAATTTCATTATCGTTTGCTTCCTCTTCTATCTGTTCTGTAACATACCACTGGAGGAATATCTGGGTTGCATGGTCTTTTTCCGAAACTGCAAGGTCCGCAAGTTCGTTAATACTTTTGGTAATAAACTGCTCATGCTTCAATGTAGCCTGAAACATATCAATCGGCTCCCCGAATTCTGCAGGAGGTTTCTCAATTGCTTTCAGAATAACCTGCCCGCCCTGATCCTGGATATAGTCATACATTTTCATTGCATGTACCATCTCTTCCTGATACTGTGCCATAAACCAATTGGCAAATCCTTTCAGGCCTTTATATTCAGAATATGCAGACATTGACATGTATAGGTATGCCGAATACATCTCTCTGTTAATCTGCTCGTTTAATGCATCTGTCATTTTCTCGCTTAGCATAATCTATCTCCTTTACTATTTTTCTCATATTTTTTCTTTAAATACTCGGCAAATGCTCTGCCATAAGCCTCTCCTGCCTGGAGCCTCTGCTGATTCACCCCTCCGTTAAATTCAAAAGGTTTAAAAGCCTTTACAAGATCAATGAGAACTTTCTTTTCATCGTTAATCAAATACGTGTTGTAAGACACACCCTCTTTTGAAATAGGCCATAAGCCTTCAAAAAGATCAGTTGTTCTGTCGTTTACACCTATCAAGAAAATTCCAGGTTTAACTTCTACTGCTGACATTATATATTTCCTTAATAGTTGCTGCTGAATTATTCTCCGGCCGGACACTAATGCCAGGCCGGAGATACAATTAATTAACCCTCTTTTGTGAACATATCTTTAGCAGCTCCGCATAACGGGCAGACCCAGTCATCAGGGATGTCTTCAAAAGCTGTTCCCGGTTCTATTCCGCTGTCAGGATCGCCATTTGCAGGGTCATAAACATAACCGCAAAGATCACATACCCACTTGTCCATATTGTCCTCCGTTTTTTGTTTTATCACATTAATTTTTTCATTTCAGAAAGCCGCTTAATGTGCTCTTTCTCTTCATTGATTATCTTGTCAATCACATCTTTTCCGCTTGATTTGATCATATCCTTTAATTCATAAAAGAAAAGTAGAGTATCCCTTTCAAATCCGAGAGCGAATTCTACCGCTTTTTTATCTGTCTCTGAATTTGCTGCAAAATTTATATTTTTATTTCCCAGGAATATACTGCTCTCAACCATTGCTTTTATATACTTTCCTACATCTTCCCAGTCAATCGGCGTACCCTGGGGGGTATCATCTATAAAACCTTTAAGTCCGCTGAAAATCTTTTTATGGTTAAGCTCCTCGTCAGCGAGGTATGCAAAAAGCTGTTTTGTTTCTTCGGATTTTGCATTTTCCTCTGCAGTCTTATAAAACTCATATCCTCTTTCTTCAGTTGCTACAGCCATATCCACAATTTCATTGCCTGAAAAAAAAGTTTCCATATTAAACCTCCTGTTTCATTCCTCAACCTTGATAACCGCTATTGACATATCATCAAAAAATTTATTCTTTCCTGAAAAACTTTTTAATGATTCAAAAACTTTTTCAATAATCCCTCTCGCAGGCAAATGAGCAAATGACCTTATAGTTTTGACAAGCAATTCTCTCTGAAACATCAGGTCCTGACTCTTCTCGCTTACTACTTCTGTTATGCCGTCGGAATAAACAGCAATTATATCTCCTCTTGCAATATCAATGGAAGTTGAAGAATATTCCGCATCAATTTCAGCCCCAAGTACCAGATCTGTCTTTTTCAGATTAAGGCACTGTTTATCATTTTTAATTATTATCGGAGTATCATGCCCCGCTGACGTATATGTAAGCTTTAATTGAGATGGAGAAATGATTGCGTATACTGCAGTAATGAATTTACACATGTTTTTGCATAAATCTACAGCCTTCTTATTCATGAACGAGATAAGAGCGTCTGTTTCAAACTGAAAATCAGAATCCGGCATCTCTTCCATGTATGCACCAAGTGCTTTACGAATTTCAGCACCTATTAATGACGGGCTGACTCCGTGGCCCATCACATCACACAATAATACGGTTAACACATCACTGTCAGGAACAGTATTTACATCAAGAAGATCACCGCTTATAAATTCCAGAGGAAGAGAGGCTGCCGCCGCATCAAAACCTTCAATTGCAGGAAGATCCTTAAAAGGAATTTCATCAGTAATACTGAAAGCAACCCTTCTTGAAGAAAAAGCTTCATTATCGGCAGCTGCCTTGATAAGCTGTTCAATCCTGCCAATTTCTCTTTTTATAAGACGCCTGTGGTTTCTCTCTTCTTCTGCTAATTTTGTAAAAAGTATCTTGGCTTCTTTAACTTCTGTCTTTGAAGCATATTTCGAATAATAGTTAAATGCGGTGGTTTCCCGTTCCAGTGCACGTGTTAAAATATTAATCAAGTGTGCTTTAATATTTTTATTTTCTTTTTTCATAACCATATTAGTAATCTGCAAAGCCGGAGATATTTTCAATTAAACAAGAAAAAACATCCATGCTTTGCATCTTTTATTGTATTATTTTCTATAAGGTTTGATACACTGCCAACCGCATTTAAACATACCAATTGTTCAAGTTCATGTAAATGATCAGCTGAATGTTTTCCGGCCCTGAAGATTTTCAATGGATTTAAATTATAAATCATTTTTTTATTATTACTTATTTTAATCATTTCACCATACAAAATCAAGGCCTTTTACTTAATTACCCCTGGACAATAAAACTTATACACTATTCATAATATTATAATTAAAACTTAGCAAATTTATCCCTGGATACTCCGCATACCGGACAGCTGTCAGGAGCACCTCCTGTTGTTGTATATCCGCAGACAGGGCATACATAGACATCTTTCACATCAGCATCTTTCCCCTGTTTTACAGACTCTTTTGCTTCTGCATACATTACAGAATGGATCTTCTCAGCTTCAATTGCATAGTGTACAGATTTTATTGCACCCTTTTCGCCCTGCAATTTGGCAACAGCATCATATGCAGGATACATCTCCTCAACTTCAAAATTTTCTCCGTCCATTGCTGCCTGAAGGTTCTCTTCCGTAGATCCGACTCCTTCAAGGGTTTTTAAATGGTTGGTGGCATGAACCTGTTCTGCATACGCAATTGCCCTGAAAAGTTTTGCAGTATTGGGTTTGCCTTCTTCTTCTGCCTTCTGCGCAAAAGCAAGGTACTTCATGTGCGCCTGACTTTCACCTGCAAATGCATCTTTTAAATTACTCTCTGTCATTTTTCTCATGTTACTCTCCTGTTTCTATTTTACTGGTTTTGTATATCCGGCATATTCCGATTATTTGTTCCTGTACTCATCTTTTTCTGGCACTCCGGGCATATACCCTGAAATTTAATATGAGCAGTATGTACCTGATAGCCTGTGAGCTCCTCTATTTCATTAATTGCAGCTCTTGGTGACAAGTGAGAAACATCCTCTATTCTGCCGCACTCCGTGCATTTTATATGATAATGGTCCCGCAGATCACCGTCATATCTTACAGGACAGTTGGGAAAACATAATTCTTTTATCCTTCCCTGCTCTTTTAAAAAATGCAGATTACGGTAGACTGTTCCCATACTGATATTCGGCATCTCTTGTCTCGCATCGGCAAATACTTCATCAGCAGTAGGATGTTTTTTAGTTGACCGGACAATTCTCAAAATCAACTCACGCTGTCTGCTTCTTTTTGAATTTTCCTCTTTCATTTTCATCCTTTTTAATAATAGGAACTATTACTAATTTAATCAATTTATTGATAAAGTCAAGAGAAAAGAAGAAAAAGTGAAAAGTGAATAGAAAATTGTGAATAAAATTTTTCTGAAAGTTGCTTTAAATTAATATTTTTTTATCCGACATCTGAAAATCTCAGCCTCAACTGGTCTCCGGGGTGTCTTTCCCGCATGTTTTTAGCGGGAAACCAGGGGTGGAGGGGTTAGTCAATAACGTAGGTAATCCTCCACACCACCTCCTCTGGATGCCCGTTTTCACGGGCATGACAGGATTGAAA
>JAGGVB010000198.1 GCA_021158245.1 bacterium
GCATAATTTTATTGATTATTTCCTTAATTCTTTTTACTTTATTATTGCAAGAAAACTTAAAAACAATAACAATAAGCCATCATGGTAACTTTTGGTTATAACTTTTGGTCATTATGATGACGAATCGGTATTTTTATCCGAAAAAACAATGTATTTACGAACCTTAGAAAATAAAATCAGAGAAAAAATAAACAGCGGCAAAGCTGTAATAATTGTCGGAGCAAGGCAGGTTGGAAAGACAACGCTTGTAAAGAAAATTCTGGAAAATACTAATTATCTGTTTCTGGATGGAGATGATCCTACAGTCAGAAATCTGTTATCAAACCCGAATACCGGGCAAATAAAAGCTATTTTAGCCGGTAATAAAACCGTTTTTATTGACGAAGCTCAGAGAATAGATGGAATTGGCCTGACATTAAAAATAATGACAGACCAGTTTAATTATGTTCAATTATTTATCAGCGGCTCTTCCTCGTTTGATCTGGGAAATAAGTTGAATGAACCGTTGACAGGAAGAAAATGGGAATACGAATTATTTCCGATAACTTGGGAAGAATATGAGAATAAACTCGGTTTCTTAAAAGCAGAGCAGCGGATTGAAAATCGATTGTTGTACGGTTTTTATCCGGATGTATTAAATAATCAGGGAAATGAAAGAGAAGTATTAAAAAATTTTGTTAACAGTTATTTATACAGAGATATCCTGGCATTTTCGGAAATAAGAAAACCTGATATTCTTGAAAAATTAGTACAGGCCCTTGCTTTGCAGGTAGGAAGCGAAGTAAATTATAATGAATTGTCACAGATGGTGGGAATTAATAAGAATACTGTCCAAAAATACATTGAGATTCTTGAAAAGGGGTATATTATTTTCAGGTTGAACTGTTTCAGCAGAAATGTCAGAAATGAAATTAAACGAAACAGAAAGATTTATTTTTATGACAACGGTGTCAGAAATATGATAATAGGCAATTTTAATCCAATTGATTTAAGACCTGATAAAGGTGCGTTATGGGAAAATTTTCTGATATCTGAAAGACGGAAGCAAAATATTTACAAAGATACTTTTGCAAAAATGTATTTCTGGAGAACAAAGCAGCAGCAGGAAGTTGACTTTGTGGAAGAAAAAGAAGGAGTGATTACAGGATATGAGTTTAAATGGAATGAGAAAAAGAAACCCAAATTACCCGAAACATTTGTAAAAACGTATAATGCGAAAGCACAGGTGATTAACAGGGTAAATTTCAGAGAATTTGTAATTTTAAAATAATTGAGCGAATACTTTACATTTATGTTAATAAAATTAAACTATTGGCAAGAAAATACAGCAAGCAGGCAGAAGAATCTATAGTTTAATTATTTTTTGAAAAAAGATTGACAAATAGTGTGGCAAACTAACTTTTTACAAGGGAACGAAAAATGAAAATTCACGAGTATCAGGCAAAAGCGCTGTTCAGGTCTTATAATATTCCTGTACCCGAAGGGCGGAATGTAAAGACTCCTGAAGAAGCTGCAGATATAGCCGCAGAGCTTGGTAAAAGAGTTGTGGTAAAAGCTCAGATCCATGCAGGCGGCAGGGGCAAGGGCGGAGGCATAAAACTGGCATCAACTCCTGAGGAAACAAAAGAGAATGCACAAAAAATTATAGGGATGACTCTTGTTACTCATCAGACAGGCCCGGAAGGAAAAGAAGTGCATTCGGTTTTAATCGAAGAAGCTCTTGGTGTAAAAGATGAACTCTATCTCGGTATGGTAGTTGACCGCCAGAGATCCTGTATAACAGTAATTGCATCCACGGAAGGCGGGATGGAGATAGAAAAGGTCGCTTCCGAGACACCGGAAAAGATAGTTACTGTTCCTGTTGATCCGGCAGTGGGCATACAGCCTTACATGGCAAGAAAGATTGCATACAGCCTTGCTCTCCCAAAGGAACTAATAAGAGATTGTGCTGCACTTGTTGCAAATATGTACAGACTTTTTATTGAGAAGGATGCATCGCTTGTTGAGGTTAACCCCCTTGTAGTTACAAATGACGGCCGTCTTCTTGCTGCTGATGCAAAGATTAATTTTGATGACAATGCAGTTCCGAAACATTCCGATATAGCCGAGCTGCGTGATATATCTGAAGAAGAGCCCACTGAAGTTGAAGCTTCCAAGTACAACCTCAGCTATGTCAAACTTGACGGAGATGTCGGTTGTATGGTTAACGGAGCGGGCCTTGCAATGGCTACAATGGATATAATCCAGCTTCACGGCGGTATGCCGGCAAACTTTCTTGACGTAGGAGGCGGAGCTTCTCCCGAAAGAGTTGAGAATGCATTCAGGATTCTTCTTGCGGATAAAAATGTTAAAGCGGTTATGATAAATATTTTCGGAGGAATTGTCAGGTGTGACCGTGTGGCAAACGGTGTTGTCGGAGCAGCAAAGAAGTTAGACGTGAAGGTACCGATAGTTGTTCGACTTGCAGGTACAAACAGTGAGCTCGGCGGAGAGATTCTTGAAAAATCGGGTTTGAAATTTTCAGTTGCGTCAACTTTAAAGGAAGCTGCTGAAATGGCTGTTAAAGCAGCAGTATCAGCTTGATATAACGCCTATAAAATCAATTAGATATGAGGGTAACATGAGTATTCTTCTAAATGATAAAACACGCGTAATTGTACAGGGAATTACAGGAAGCGAAGGTGAGTTCCACTCTAAGCAGATGATTGAGTACGGAACAAATGTTGTAGGAGGCGTAACTCCGGGAAAAGGCGGACAGACCTGTAATAATGTCCCTGTTTTTAATACGGTTGAAGAGGCTGTGGAAAAAGTTCAGCCCGATGCAACTGTAATTTTTGTTCCGCCTCTGTTTGCTGCAGATTCGATTATGGAAGCAGCAGAAGCAGGAGTAAAATTAATAATATGCATAAGTGAAGGTATCCCGACACTGGATATGGTTAATGTATGGACATTTTTAAAAGATAAGAATTCATGCTTAGTTGGCCCCAATTGTCCGGGTATCATATCTCCGGGGAAAGCAAAAATGGGTATTATGCCGGGATTTATTCATAAGCAGGGTAGTGTAGGTGTACTCTCGAGAAGCGGAACTTTGACTTATGAGGCTGTTGATCAGTTGACACGCGAAGGCTTGGGGCAGTCCACATGTATAGGGCTTGGCGGAGATCCCATAATAGGTACAAGATTCATTGACGGCCTGAAACTTTTCAAAGATGACCCGCAGACCGAAGGAGTTGTTCTGATAGGAGAAATTGGCGGCTCTGATGAAGAAATTGCAGCAGAGTATATAAAAGAGGAATTTAACAAACCTGTTGTTGCATTCATTGCAGGAAGAACCGCTCCCCCGGGAAAGAGAATGGGGCATGCAGGGGCAATAATTGCGGGAGGCAAAGGTACTGCTGCTGCAAAAATAGAGACCCTTAAGAATGCAGGAGTTACAGTGGTTGATTCTCCTTCTGAAATAGGGTCTGCCATGAAAAAATTGCTTGGATAAAGAAGAGTGGAAAATTTTTTTGAACTTCCGGAGTTTCCTGGATGTTTTGTGTGCGGCAGAGACAACCCGGGAGGGCTAAAACTGCGTTTTTACAGCGACGGCAGTACAGTCAGAGCAGAATTTATCCCGAGTGCTGTTTTTTCGGGATACGGAAATATTGTTCACGGCGGTATTGTAAGCGCTGTTCTTGACGAAGCAATTGTATGGGCTGCTTATGTATCGGGAAAAAGATTTGGCGTTACTGCAGAGATAAATGTCAGATTTTTAAAACCTGTCACCATAGAAAAAATGTGCATTGTCAGCGGCAGAGTGACAGAATCAAAAAAACGTATATGTATATGTGAAGCATCTTTAACTGATAAAGACGGAACTGTTTTTGCCAAAGCGTCTGGCAGGATTCTGTTAATGAAACAAAAAGAGTCTGATGAGCTGAAAAGCAAACTTTATTTAGAGAGACAGTAAATTATTGTTTTCCTGCTACATAAAGTATGAAAAAATGTTCCTTTTTTCTCAAAAAAGTTTTTGGGAAGTTGGAACATTTTTTTTATCTTAAAGCACGGCAGAAATGTGATTATTGTATCAGATTCAAGTGTATTAAATGTATCGATGCACTACAGTACTTTTTCTATAAATCTTTTCGGCACTGCCGGGAACAATCAATATTCGTGTCATGTCAAACGTATGTTTTAAAAGGAGTAGAACCATGAAAAAGAGAATAGGAGTTTTACTCTCAGGTGCAGGAGTTTTTGACGGCAGCGAAATCCACGAAGCAACTCTCACCCTTCTTTTTATTGATAAATACGGCGGAGAAGCAGTGTGTATTGCGCCCTCAGAAAATTTATCAGTAGTTGACCATATTACGAAAAAGGATACAGGGGAAGCCCGTAATGTTTTAACTGAAGCTGCCAGGATTGCAAGAGGCAATATCATAGATATTTCCGCAATTGACACTTCTGAGTTGGATGCACTTATTTTACCTGGCGGATTCGGAGCAGTAAAGAATCTTTCAGATTATGCTGTAACTGGCAGAAACTGCACTGTTATCCCTGAAGTAGAGAACCTGATAATTTATTTTATCAAGAATAAAAAACCTCTTGGAGTCATGTGCATTGCGCCTGTTGTTGCTGCAGCAGCACTTAAAGATAAGGCCATAACCCCTCTTCTTACAATAGGGTCTGATATGGCCACTGCAGATGATATTGAATTTTTCGGAGCAAAACATAAACCTGCGGCAGTTGATGAAATTGTTGTTGATGAAGAGAACATGATAGTGTCAACCCCTGCATACATGCTTGGGCCCGGAATAGCTGATATTGCAAAAGGTATTGAAAAGTTAGTTAAAACTATTTTAGAGATGTAAAATGAGTGTTGACGGATTAATAAGGGATGCTGTACAGGATGATTTAACACGTATTGTTGAAATTTATAATCAGGCCGTACCTACGAGAATCTCAACAGCAGATACAGTACCTGCCACTGTGCAGGAAAGGTCGGCATGGTTCAATAAACATTCATTAACAAGGCCTGTTAAGGTGTTTGATCTTAAAGGATATGTAATTGGGTGGATGAGTTTTGAAGATTTTTACGGAAGGCCGGCGTATCATTTTACAGCAGAATTAAGCATTTACGTTGATAAGGATTTTCAGGGAAAAGGGGCCGGTTCTGAACTTATGAACTGGGCCATTGAAAAAAGCCGTGATTTGGGAATCCGAAATTTCGTTGGATATGTTTTTTCGCATAATGCTGTCAGTGTCAGGCTTCTTAAAAAGTATGGATTTGAAAAATGGGGGGAACTGCCGGAGATTGCAGAAATGGATGGAAAATTTTACAGCCTGATAATCATGGGGCTTAAAGTGTGACTATCTGGTAAAATGGAAGAGGAATTTGGTTAAAGTAAGGGGAAAAATAGCACAAAAACAAGTTGATTTCGTTTAATATTGTGCTATTTTATACAGTATGACTGTAGGTAATGTTACAAAATTAAATAGACTTGTCAATTCTCTGCCGAGGGGCACTGTAGTTACTTCAGATTATTTAAGAAAGCAGGGATACGGCGACAGCCTGGTTCAGGAGTATAAAAAACGCCGATGGCTGGAGCCTGTAGCAAGAGGAGCGTATAAATTGCCGGGCGATTCGGTGGAATGGTTTGGCGGTGTGTATGCAATGCAGAAGCAGCTTAATATAAATATTCATGTCGGAGCAAAAACATCTCTGTCTCTGCAGGGATATTCTCATTATATCCCGGTAAACGGAAATGTACCTGTATGTCATTTATTTGGATACAGAAATGCAAGACTACCGTCATGGTTTAAAAAGGCAGGCTGGAATACAAGAATATTGTACTTTCCGACGAAACTTTTTTCGGAAAATTTGTCTGATACTTTCGTTAATTACCAGTATCGTGAGTTTGAAATCAGGCTTTCTTCCCCGGAAAGAGCATCAATGGAAATGTGTTATCTTATCCCAGGGCTGCAGGAATTTGAGGAAGCCGGGAAAATTATGGAGAATTTAACTGTGTTAAGGCCCTGGATTGCCCAGTTGCTGCTCGAGAATTGTCAGTTTATAAAAGTAAAACGTCTGTTTTTGTATTTTGCAGACATGGCAGGGCATGACTGGTTTAATGAATTAAACCTTGCAAATATTAATCTTGGCAGCGGACAAAGACAAATTATCAAAGATGGTATATTGGATAAAAAATACTCAATTACTATTCCAAAAGAATCCGGTTATGAGAGCTTCAATTTTTGATATACAGGCCAGGCTGATAATGCGTATTCTACCTGTTATTGCAAAGGAACGACGCTTTGCTTTAAAAGGAGGTACCGCCATTAACTTTTTTTACCGTAATATGCCGAGATTGCCTGTAGATATTGATTTAACTTACCTTCCTGTTGAAAACAGAGAGAACACACTTAAAAATATTTCCGAGTCTCTCTATGGAATTACCGAAACGATTAAAAATAAAATAAGTAATTCACGAATTTTTGAAAAAAAAGATAAATCTACAGGTCTTATATATGCATTATCTGTTGAACATGGGAATGCTCGGGTTAAAATAGAACCTAATCTGGTGATACGCGGAACTGTATATGGAACACAAATACAGAGGCTTTGTGATAATGCAATGAAGAAATATAGCGCATCAGTAAAATTTAATATTTTATCTGTAGCAGATTTATACGGAAGTAAAATCTGTGCGGCGCTTGACAGACAGCATCCCAGAGATTTTTTTGATGTAAAGTTTCTTCTTGATAATGAAGGATTGACAGACTATATAAGAAAGGCTTTTATAGTTTCTGATTAGTCATAACCGTCCCATTGTTGAACTGTTTGATCCGAATTTTAAAGATATAAGCAGTACCTTTGAGAATGAGTTTCAGGGACTGACTTTTTATCCGGTGAAATTAAAGGATCTTGAAAATACACGGAAAGATTTAGTTGAACAAATACATTCGGGATTGACACCAGATGAAAGAGAGTTCCTCTTGTCTGTAAAAGAATTACGTCCAGATTGGAATAGATTAGGTATAACGGGAATTGAGAAGCTGCCGGGAGTTCAGTGGAAATTGTATAATCTGAAACAGATGAGTAAGAAGGAACATTCTGCTGCTGTAAATAAATTAGTAAAATGTCTGTGGTCTTAAAATTAAATAATAAAACTTAAGATGCCAGGTGTTGATTTATATTAATTAAAAAGTAATGATTTATTAATCAGGTACAGTATAAAATTTTGTTACCACTATTGGGAGGAATTATGAGAGAAATAAATGTTTCTACTATTACACGGGAAGTAAAGAAGCTGTGTATGGACGCCAATTTTTATCTTGGCGATGATGTAGTGGATAAAATTAAAGAGTGTTATGAAAAGGAGGAATCTCCTACGGGCAGGGATGTGCTTACGCAAATCCTTAAGAATATTGAAATAAGCCGTGAGGATAAAGTACCGCTTTGTCAGGACACAGGTTATGCGGTATTTTTTGTGGAGCTCGGGCAGGATGTAAATATAACAGGAGGGGATTTTACAGAAGCAATAAACGAAGGAGTCAGACAGGGGTATAAAGACGGATTTCTTCGAAAATCAGTAGTAACTGATCCGCTTGAAAGAAAAAACAGCGGAGATAATACACCTGCAGTTATCCATACTGATATTGTCCCGGGAGATAAAATAAGGATTGTTTTTGCTCCCAAAGGCGGAGGGAGTGAAAATATGAGTGAAGTTAGAATGATGGCTCCTGCTGCAGGAGTTGAAGGCGTGAAGGATTTTGTTGTTGAAAGAGTCCTTAAGTCAGGAGCCAATCCCTGCCCTCCGGTAATCGTGGGTGTGGGAATAGGAGGCACGTTTGAAAAATGTGCACAGATTGCAAAAAAATCGCTTTTAAGGCCAGTTGGCTCGGTTCATCCCAATCCTTATTATGCAGATCTGGAGAAGGAGCTGCTGGAAAAAATCAATAAACTCGGAATAGGCCCCCAGGGATTCGGCGGCAGATGTACTGCACTTGCTGTACATATTGAAGTGCATCCGTGCCATATTGCAAGCTTTCCTGTTGCTGTCAATATGCAGTGTCATGTTGCAAGGCATAAAGAGGTTACAATCTGAAGAAATCAAGTTCATTTAAACGCAATATTGTTAAATTAAGAGATAAAAGAATTGTCTAATTCTTCATAAAAAGGAGAAAGTTATGGCTGAACCAAAGCGAATTATTACTCCTCTTACTGACGAAGTCATAAAAGATTTACATATCGGAGATTCTGTCTTAATAAGCGGAGTAATTTATACGTCACGTGATTCTGCGCACAAGCGTCTTATTGAAGCGTTGGAAAGGGGCGAGAACCTGCCTCTTGAGCTTGACGGCCAGATAATCTATTATGCAGGCCCTGCACCTGCAAAACCGGGTAAGCCCATAGGTTCCATAGGCCCGACAACAAGTTATCGAATGGATCCCTATGCCCCGACCCTGATTGCAAAAGGGCTTAAGGGGATGATAGGCAAGGGAAATCGTTCAAGTTCTGTAATTGAGGCTATGATAAAGTATACAGCTGTTTATTTCGGAGCAGTGGGAGGCGCTGCTGCACTCGGTGCAAAAAGTATTAAAAAAGCGGAATTCATTGCTTACGAAGATCTCGGGCCTGAAGGTATCCGCAGGCTTGAAGTAGAAGACTTCCCTGCTGTAGTTGTAAATGACTGTTATGGCGGGGATTTGTATAAACAGGGATTGGAAAAGTACGGGAAACAGTGATTTTACAAAAACAAAAGACTGACGATGATATCAAGACTGTTTATGTGGGGCTTGGAAATACTATTCTCAGTGATGACGGGGTTGGTATTTATGTACTTCGTGAGATCGGGGAAAAAATTGACGATTCTCAAGTAACCATAAAGGAAGCAAGTGTTGGAGGGTTGGAGCTCCTTGATTATATTACAGGTTTTGGCCGTGCTGTAATAATTGATGCTGTACGCACGGGCAAATATCCTCCGGGCACGGTTGTAGCAATAAAAGCAGATGACCTGCCTGGAGGTTCGTCATTAACCCGTCATCAGGTACCTTTTTCTGAGGCTCTTGTACTTGGCCGTAAAATAGGCATGCAGCTTCCGTCACAAATTTTAATTTTTGGTATTGAGGCTGAAGATGTAACTACTTTTTCTGAAGAATGTACACCGGTTATTGCTGAAAAAATACCTGAAATTGCTGATAAAATAATCAGTGCCGTTTTTATGGAAGAATAAAAAAAATACTTTTCGGCAAGAAAAGGGTTGACACTTTCATGCGTCGTTTGTATCATTATCCGTACTGAAAATTTTGTAATATTGTACTGTAAATATTTTTAATAAAGGAAAGGATGTAGTATGAGTGTAGACCTCACGGAAACGGAAAAAATTGTTGAGAAGTACCGTGGCAAAAATGGCGTTTTAATACCTCTCCTTCAGGATGTACAGAAAGTATATGGATTTGTTCCCAAAGAAGCTGTTGAGTACATTTCAAAAGAGATGAAAATCTACCCTGTTGAGGTTTACGGTATTCTTACATTCTACAGCCAGTTTTATCTTACACCAAGGGGTAAACATTCCATCCGTGTTTGCCAGGGAACTGCCTGCCATGTTATGGGCGGTAAGGCACTGCTTGATTATCTTGAAGGAAAGCTTGGTATTGAGAGCGGAGAGACGACAGATGACGGTATGTTTACAATTGAGCGTGTAGCATGCCTTGGATGCTGCGGTATGGCTCCTGTGGTTGCTGTGGGAGATGAGTTCCATGGAAACTGTTCAGTGGAAATGTTAGATGAGCTGGTTGAGAAATATCGAACAAGGAGTGATAAGTAGATGGAGAACAGAATATTAATATGTATGGGAACAAGCGGGTTATCAGCAGGAGCTGTGGATGTTGAGAAAAATTTTCGGGCTGCTTTAAAAGAAAAGGGGCTTGAAAATTCGTGGGAAGTTATGCGCGTCGGGGACAGAGGGCTTTTCCGTGATGTTCTCGTTGATATTATAACTCCTGCTCTCGGCAGAATTACTTATCAATATGTCAAACCTGAAGATGTGGAAAAGATAGTTGAAGATCATTTAATTAATGGAAAACCATATAAAAAGCGGCAGACAGGCGAGAGTTATGAACAGTTTTTTAAAGATCAGACAAGAATAGTTCTTGCCAATTGCGGTGAAATAGATCCTATGGATATGGATCAGTATATAGAGACCGGCGGATACAAAGGCTTAGAAAAAACCATGTCTATGTCAAGGGAAGAGGTACTGGAAGAAATTACAAAGTCGGGCCTTCGCGGAAGAGGAGGCGGAGGTTTCCCAACAGGGACAAAATGGAAGTTCTGTAAAAATGTTGAAAGCGACAAGAAGTATATTGTCTGTAATGCAGACGAGGGAGACCCCGGCGCTTTTATGGACAGAAGCGTGCTGGAGGGTGATCCTCATGCTGTTCTGGAAGGTATGGCTATTGCAGGGTACACTGTCGGAGCGGATGAGGGATATATTTACTGCCGTGCCGAATACCCTCTTGCAATTAAAACATTAACTTTTGCGATAGAGGAAGCGGAAAAGAGAAACTATCTCGGCAAGAATATTCTCGGAAGTGATTTTTCTTTTACCCTTCATATAAAAGAAGGTGCCGGAGCTTTTGTGTGCGGTGAAGAAACGGCTCTGATTGCATCAATTGAGGGGAAAAAGGGAAGGCCTAACCCCAGGCCCCCTTATCCTGCAGTTGAAGGGCTTTGGGGAAAGCCTACTATTATTAATAATGTGGAAACTCTGGCAAATGTCCGGCATATAATCACCCGCGGGTCAGAGTGGTTCTCCTCAATCGGATACAAAGACAGTAAAGGCACAAAAGTTTTTGCCCTTGCAGGCAAGATTAAGAATACAGGGCTTGTTGAAGTACCGATGGGAACAACTATCAGAGACCTTGTTTTCGGCCCGGGCGGAGGAATGCTGAAAAAGAAAATCAAGTTTAAAGGCGTTCAGCTTGGAGGCCCTTCAGGAGGATGCTTACCTGAATCTCTGCTTGATACACCTATTGATTATACGTCTATTACCGAAACCGGGGCAATAATGGGTTCCGGAGGTATGATTGTAATGGACGAAGGTACATGTATGGTTGATGTTGCAAGATACTTCCTTGAGTTTACAGTTGCTGAATCCTGCGGTAAGTGTGTTCCGTGCCGTGTAGGGCTGAAGAGAATGCAGGAAGTGCTTGAAGATATCTGTGCAGGCAGGGGAAAGGAAGAGCATCTTGAATTCCTTCAGAGCATGGGAGAAACCATTAAAAATACTGCTTTATGCGGTCTGGGTAACACAGCCCCAAATCCTGTTTTAACAACAATGCGTTATTTTATGGAAGAGTATGAAGAACATATCAAAGATAAAGAATGCAGAGCGCATGAGTGTGTTGAGCTGATTCATTTTGAAGTTATGGAAGAAAAGTGTGTTAAATGCGGTGCATGTTACAGAGCATGCCCTACTGATGCAATTGAGTGGAAAAAAGGTGAATACGCATTTATTGATAAAGAGAAATGTATTAAGTGCAAGTCTTGTATCAATGCATGTGATTTTATGGCAATAAAGTAGATAAACACATTTTTTAAGGAAGATTATAATGATTACAGTAATAATTGATGATAAAAAGATAAATGTTGATCCTGGAAAGACAATACTGCAGGCTGCTCATGAATCCGGAATTTATATTCCCAGTCTTTGTTTTCACCCGGATCTGCCTCCTCTCAGCACATGCAGACTCTGTATCGTAGAAATTGAAGGCATGAGAGGTTTTCATACATCCTGCAACACAAAAGTACAGGATGGCATGAAAATAAAAACAAAAACCCCTGAAATTCAAAAAATGCGCAAACAGGTTCTCTGGCTTATTCTAAGCGAACTACCGAAAGACCTTCCCAAATCAACGGAACTGATGAAGATTGCCGAATATATCGGAATAGAGGAGGTACTTTCGGGATTTGCCCCGAAATCAAAAGATCTGCCTATACTTACAGAAGAACCTCTGTTTGTGCGGGATTACAATCTCTGTATTCTCTGCGGGAGATGTGTTGAGATGTGTCAGAGCGTACGCGGGGTCGGGGCTCTCGGATTTGTAAACAGAGGAATTGAATCCAGAGTTGCAACGGCGTACGATGTCAGCTATCAGGATGCAGCATGTTCATTTTGCGGTGCATGTGTGGAAGTGTGCCCTTCAGGTGCTCTTACGGAGAAAAAAGAAATTGACCCTGATGACAGGGAGAAAACACTTCTTCCATGCAGTTACAACTGCCCTGCACATATTGATGTGCCTGAATATGTCCGTCTTATTGCAGAGGGAAGATTTCAGGATTCTCTTGAAATTGTAAGAGAAACTGTTCCGTTCCCTCATATACTCGGCCTTGTATGCGATCATCCCTGTGAAAGCGAATGCCGAAGAGATGATCTTAAGGGATCCATATCAATAAGAAACTTAAAACGTTTTGTTGCTGAAAAGGACAACGGAAGATGGCGCAGCAAGTTTAAGATAAACAAAGATAACGGAAAGAAAGTTGCAGTTGTAGGCGGGGGCCCTGCGGGCTTGTCAGCAGCATGGTTTTTACGGCTTAAAGGCTATTCTGTCACAGTTTTTGAAGCAAATAAAGTTGCAGGCGGTATGATGGCTGCAGGAATTCCAAAATACAGGCTTCCCTGGCATGTTCTTAATAAAGAGATAGGAGAAATTGAGAGAATCGGGGTTGAGATTAAAACTAATTCAAAAGTGGATTCAATCTCTGATCTTTTTAATGATGGTTATAAAGCGGTTTTCCTCGGAATGGGAGCTCAATTGGGAATGAAGATGGGGCTGTCAGGAGAGGATAATCCGAAAGTGAAGGATGGAATATCCATACTTAAGGCTGTGAATTTCGGTGAAGATTTTGATCTCTCAGGAAGAGTAGCTGTTGTAGGAGGCGGTAATGTTGCAATGGATGTGGCAAGAACCGCATTACGAAACGGAGCCAGTGAGGTCTCTGTAATTTACAGGCGGACGAAAGCTGAGATGCCTGCTGACCCTGAAGAGGTAAAAGAGGCTGAGAATGAAGGTGTTGTATTTAATTTCCTCGTTAATCCGGTAAATGTCGATTCAAAAAATGATAACATCTCGGTCAAATGCATAAGAATGCAGCTTGGCGAACCTGATGCCAGCGGCAGAAGAAGGCCTGTTCCTGTTGAAGGGAGTGAATTTGCCATTGATGTTGACCATCTGATTATTGCCATAGGCCAGGATTATGTCATCCCCAAAGAATTTAATGTTGAACTTGAGAGATGGGGCTCAATTAAAGTTGACAGCAAAACAATGAAGACGTCAAGAGACGGAGTATTTGCAGGAGGTGATGTTGTCACAGGGCCCGCATCAGTAATTAAAGCGATTGCTGCAGGCACGAGGGCAGCTTCTTCAATCGATAAATATCTTGGAGGCGACGGAGAGGTTTTCCAGAAACTTGTACAGAAAGAGGAGCCTGATCCATGGATGGGCAGGAGAGAAGGGTTTGGCTATGAAGAACGTGTTGTTATGAAGACAATACCTGTGGATGAAAGGCTTAAAGATCCGAACAAACAGGTTGATCTCTGTTTTTCTGACGAGGAAGCTGTAAAAGAGGCCGAAAGATGCCTTAAATGCCCGCTCAGGCTTACAATTAATAAGGCGCCTGTACCTGATAATTTTAGAGAATAAGTAATGTTTTATCTTGATTTATTAAATATAATTGGTTAAATTGACGCCTCGTATACAGGAAAAAATTGTGGTTCCCCTCAACAGAATAAAAGAGGGGGTATCAGAATATAATTTTCGGACGAAATTGAGTGACCCTGAAGTTTTTTCCGGCTGTATATTCTCGGAGAATATTTTTGTGTCCTTGAAGATTACTGCCGGGCGCGGGGAATATTTGTGTGAATTCCAGGCTTCTGCTACAGGAACTTTTGTTTGCGACAGGTGCCTCGAAGAGTATAAGCGTGAAATTGCTGTATCAAGTGCTGTTCTTTTTACATTTGATCATGATAATGAAGATTTTGAGAGTGAATCAGTACATATACTGGATAGATCTTCAACAGAAATAGATATCAGCAGTGATGTCATAGATATGCTGCTGATTGAAGTACCTGTAAAAAAATTGTGCAGAGAAGATTGCAAGGGTTTATGCCCTCTCTGTGGAGTAAATCTTAATAAAGAGAAGTGTTCCTGTCCTACTGATGTAATTGATCCGAGGTGGGAAGGACTGAAAAATATTAATTTTTCAGAATAAGTATATTGAAAGGAGAAATTTGTGGCTCTTCCAAAGAGAAAAATATCAAGAACAAGAAGGGATAAGAGGCGGACTCATAAAAAACTCAGTGCGGTTCAGGTGGTAGAATGTCCACATTGCCATCAGCCAAAGTTGCCTCATCGTGTATGCCCGAATTGTGGATACTATAAGGGAAGAATGGTAATTATACCTCAAGAATAGAAAAGGTCGCGGTTATGGTTCCGAAAATTGCTGTTGATGCAATGGGGGGGGACAATGCTCCCAGGAGTGCAGTCACAGGAGCGATTGAGGCAGCACGTAAAGCTGGGGGCAGGTATGAAATAGTACTTGTCGGAGATAAGGACGAAATAGAAAATGAGATGCAGCATCACCTGCTTTTAAAGGGACTGCCGATTTCAATAAAGCATGCTTCCCAGAAAGTTGAGATGAAGGAATCTCCGTCCAAGGTGTTTCGCTCAAAGCCTGATTCTTCAATTGCTGTTGCAATGAAGATGCAGAAAGAGGGGGAAGTAGATGCAGTTGTAAGCGCAGGCAACACAGGCGCTGTTATGGCATCGGCTCTTTTTCTGTTGGGAACAGTTAAAGGTGTTTTGAGGCCTGCAATTGGTTCTTTTATGCCTCATGAGAACGGTGTGTGTTTGATGGTTGATGTAGGCTCTGTTGTCAACTGTAAATCGCAGCATCTGTTTCAATTTGGGGTTATGGGCTCTATTTTTATGAATTATGTAATGGATATTAAATCGCCGACTGTAAGTTTGCTCAATATAGGCGAGGAGAGTTCAAAAGGTACTGATGTTGTGAAGCAAGCTTACAATTTGCTTGAAAACAGTGATATGAATTTTATCGGCAACATAGAGGGCAGAGATATTCTGAAGGGTAAAGCTGATGTTATTGTGTGCGACGGTTTTACCGGTAATGTGATTTTAAAATTTGGCGAGAGCCTTGCCAGGATGATTTCCAGAACAATGAGAAGAACTATAAGGGGAAATCTTCCCGGTACAATCGGAATGTATCTTTTAAGGCCCAGTTTGCGTAAGTTTTTTAAGCTTTTTGATTATCAGGAGTACGGCGGAGCGCCTCTTTTAGGTGTAAAGGGTACTTGTATTATAGGGCATGGCAGTTCAGGACCACGCGCTATAAAAAATGCAGTTGAAGAAGCATGGAGAATGATAAAGGAAAGGGTTGCAAGCCACATTGAGGAGGAGCTTGCCAAGAGGAAGGGAGATGAAAGTGTGTGAGACTAGTCCTGCAATGATTCTTGGGACAGGCAGAGGCATTCCTGAAAAAGTATTAACGAATTTTGACCTTGAAAAAATAGTTGATACATCAGACGAATGGATTCGTGAACGTTCCGGTATTGAAAGACGTCATATTCTTGAAGAAGGGAAAGTTAATTCGGATTTATCTTCAGAAGCTGCATTAAAAGCGCTGGAAGATGCAGGAGTCAAACCCGAAGAACTTGATTTTATAATTGTAGCAACAATAACACCTGATTACATTTTTCCGTCAACAGCTTCTCAGGTGCAGGCAAAGATAGGAGCTGTTAATGCTGCTGCTTTTGATATTTCAGCAGCATGCTCAGGCTTTATATACGGGCTGACTCTTGCTAATTCATTAATCGAGTCAGAAGCTGCAAATAGAATATTAGTTATAGGGGCAGAAATACTTTCCAGAATAACTGACTGGGAAGACAGGGGTACCTGCGTTCTTTTCGGAGACGGTGCAGGAGCGGCAGTACTAGGCCCTGCAGAAGGTGACAGGGGGATAGTTTCAACTTACATTAAGAGTGACGGCCGCCTTGGCAATTTGCTGAGTATGCCGGGAGGCGGTTCAGCTAACCCTGCAACTCATGATACAGTTGATAAAAGGATGCATTTTATTAAAATGGAAGGCAGAGAAGTATTCAAACATGCAGTAAGAACAATGAGAGATGCAGCCAATCATGCTCTTAAACTGGCAGGAAAGACAGGAGAAGACATAGATCTTTTAATTCCGCATCAGGCTAATGTAAGAATTATTGATGCGATTGCATCGCGCCTTAAGCTGCCTGATGAAAAAGTATATGTAAATATTCAGGAGTTTGGCAATACATCAGCAGCATCAATACCAATTGCACTTGATGAGGCGAGAAGAAACGGTAAGCTGAAAAAAAACGATCTTTGTCTTATTGTTGCATTCGGAGGCGGTTTTACATGGGGATCTGCATTAATCCGTATGTAGTATTATCCAATAAGGAGAAACTCTGTGGGTAAGATTGGTTTTCTTTTTCCCGGGCAGGGCTCGCAACTGGTAGGCATGGGTAGTGATTTTTACGAGTCAGTTCCGGAAGCAAGGGATATTTATACCGAGGCATCTGATGTACTTGGATTTGATATTGCAGATATCTCTTTTAACGGGCCTGAGGAAAAACTAAAACAGACTCAATTTACACAACCGGCTCTGTATGTCCACAGTTATGCTGTTCAATTGCTTCTAAAGAAAAAAGGTGTAATCCCTGATGCTGCAGCAGGACACAGCCTTGGGGAATTTTCCGCTCATGCATGTGCCGAAGCATTTTCATTCAGACAGGGGCTCGAGCTTGTTAAAGAGCGGGGCAGGCTTATGCAGTCTGCAGGAGAAGTTAAGCCTGGTACAATGGCAGCAATTATCGGCCTTGAAGCTGAAGCGGTTATGGCTCTCTGTATGGATGCTGCAGACAGCGGCATTGTTCAGCCTGCAAACTATAATGCACCCGGGCAGATAGTTGTTTCCGGTTCCATTGAAGGAGTAGCAAAAGCTGTTGAGCTTGCAAAGGAGAGAGGCGCTAAGAGAGCTATCCAGCTTCCGGTAAGCGGCGCTTTTCATTCCCCTTTAATGGCTGATGTTGTTGAAGGGTTTGGTGAGAAGCTCAGATCAATGCAGATAAAAATGGTAAATATTCCTGTTTATGCGAATGTTACTGCTTATCCTGTAAGCAGTGCTGAAGAAATTAAGTCTCTTTTACATAATCAGTTAACTCATTCTGTAAGATGGGTTGAAACTATTAATAATATGATTAAAGACGGAGTTACTGAATTTATTGAAGTGGGATCAGGTAAAGTTCTTTCAGGCCTTGTACGAAGAATTAGCAGAGATGTATCTGTTTCCCAGTGTGGTACAATAAAAGATTTTGATAAATTTTAAAAGGAAAGGGCGAAGATTATGTCACAGCTTCAAGGTAATGTCGCTCTTGTTACAGGTGGGGCCAGAGGGATAGGAAGAGCAATTGTGCTTGAATTGGCGCGTAGAGGCTCGGATGTGATTGTTTCGGATATTGATCTGGAAGGCGCTGAGAAAACCGCAGCTGAGGCAAGTTCTCTATCAGTAAAATCCATAGCTGTTTCAGGCGATGTTTCAAATGCTGATGATGTGGCGGATATGATAACAAAATCTATAGATGCTTTCGGGCAGATTGACATACTTGTTAATAATGCAGGGATTACAAGAGACAACCTTCTTATGAGGCTTACTGAGGAAGATTGGGATATTGTTCTTAAAGTAAATTTAAAAGGCGCATTTCTCTGTACAAAAAGCATTCTGCGCAAAATGATGAAAAACCGTAAAGGGAAAATTATAAATATAGCGTCTGTGGTTGGTATAATGGGAAATGCAGGGCAGTCAAATTATGCAGCGTCAAAAGCAGGGCTTATAGGTTTTACAAAGAGTATTGCCAAGGAAGTAGGGTCACGCAATATACAGGTTAATTGTGTTGCTCCAGGATTTATCGAAACTGAGATGACAAAGAAACTCAGCGAAGATGTTAAAAATGATTTTCTTGATTCGATTCCATTAAAGAGAGCAGGTTATCCTGAAGATGTTGCACGAGTTGTTGCATTTCTTGCATCATCTGATGCAGATTATATTACCGGCCAGGTGATTAATATAGATGGAGGTATGCTTACATCTTAATAAATGTTGAAAAATAACAGGAGAGATTCCCGAAAAAAAATGGGATTACCAGTAAAGGAGGTGAAAGGAATGATTGACGAAGCTAAATTTAAAGAGATTATTGTTGACCGTTTAGGAGCTGATCCTAATGAGATTACCCCTGAGGCATCTTTTATTGATGATCTGGGCGCTGATTCTCTTGATACGGTAGAGTTAGTTATGGCGTTTGAAGAAGAGTTTGATATTGAAATTCCTGATGAGGATGCTGAAAAACTTACAACAGTTGGGACAGCATTAGAATATTTAAAACAAAAAAAGGGTGAGTAGTCAGGCCCGTAGATGTTGAATAAAGGGGTTCCGTTTGTATGGCGGGACCCCGATGTTACAGGAGGCAATGTGTATGCGAAATCGGCGAGTTGTTGTCACAGGTTTGGGTGTTATTTCTCCAATCGGCAATAACGTCGAAACATTCTGGAATGGACTTTTAAACGGTAAAAACGGCGTTTCTCGTATTACTAAGTTTGATGCTGCTAATTTTGAAACAAAAATTGCTGCAGAAGTCAAAGATTTTGATGTTACCAATTATATTGATATGAAAGAGGCAAGGCGGATGGATCCGTTTACCCATTACGGTATTGTCGCAGGTGACATGGCGATTGAAGATTCCGGCATAAATCTGGATAAAGAGAATAAAGATCGTATCGGAGTAATTTTGAGTTCCGGAATCGGCGGTATGCATGCCTTTCACAATGAGCATACAAAGCTTCTCGAGAAGGGCCCGAGAAGAGTAAGCCCTTTCTTTATACCAATGCTTATTCCTGACATTCTTCCGGGTCGTTTTTCAATACGGTATGGACTTACCGGGCCGAATTATTCTACTGTCTCAGCTTGTGCAACAAGCTCTCACAGCATAGGTGTAGCACTTATGCACATAGAGCGTGGTGATGCTGACATTATGATTGCAGGCGGTGCGGAAGGTGTTATGACTGAGATGTCTTTTGCCGGTTTTGGTAATATGAAAGCAATATCAACAAGAAATGACGATCCTGAACATGCGAGCAGGCCATTTGATAATGAACGTGACGGATTTATTATTGGCGAGGGTTCAGGTGTTGTGGTTTTGGAAGAACTGGAACATGCATTAAAACGCGGTGCAAAAATTTATGCTGAACTTGCAGGTATTGGTTTTACGGGTGATGCATATCATATAACAGCGCCTCATCCTGACGGAATTGGTGCTGCAAGGGCTATGAAATTAGCAGTTTCCGATGCTGAATTAAATGTTGAAGATATTGATTATATAAATGCTCATGGTACATCCACTCAATTTAACGATAAAATGGAAACGAAAGCTATAAAAGCGGTTTTTGGTGAGCGCTCTTATAAGTTGGCTGTAAGTTCAAATAAATCAATGATAGGCCATCTTCTTGGCGCAGCAGGAAGTGTGGAATTTATTTCGACGGTTTTAAGTGTTAAGAACAATGCAGTGCCGCCGACTATTAACTACAATGTTCCTGACCCTGATTGTGATCTTGATTACGTGCCTAATAAGATGCGTAAGCAGGAAATTAAAGCAGCCCTTTCAAATTCTTTTGGATTTGGCGGGCATAATGTTTCACTCTGTGTGAAAAAGTATCAATAGTGAAACTTATCAGGAAATATTTTTTTACGACTGTTTTTAAAAAGAGAATAAAAAGGGGATCCCCGTTTAAGGATTCCCTTTATCGTAAAATATCTTATGTTTTTTCAAATGATGAGCTGGTTGAGCAGGCATTGACCCACAGGTCTTCCGTAGGCCATTCTAAATTTGAATCCAATGAACGATTGGAATTTTTGGGCGATTCTGTTCTCGGGCTGATTGTGACTGAGCAGTTGTATAAACGTTATCCTGATAAAAACGAAGGAGAGCTTACAAAAGCAAAGTCTTCTATCGTATCAGGAAACACACTTGCTTATTGGGCAGACAAAATTGATCTCGGCACTTTTTTAAAACTTGGCAGAGGAGAAGAACAATCAGGAGGGAGAAAGAGAAAATCACTGCTTGCTGATGCTTTTGAAGCACTTGTAGGAGCAATGTATCTTGACGGCGGTATAGAGCCTGTAAGAGATTTTATATGCAGTACTGTTCTTGTAAATTCAGAAAAATATCTTGATTACAGATACAGAGGGAATTTTAAAAGCAGATTATTGGAATTTGTCCAGGCTAAGGCATGGGAAGGCCCTGATTATGAAGTAATAGGCGATGAGGGGCCGGATCATGATAA
>JAGGVB010000199.1 GCA_021158245.1 bacterium
TCAATGAATTGCAATCCCTGTCAACAGCCTCAGGAAGAAAATTACAACAGGAAAAATAACAGCAGTAAAAAATCCAAGAAATAAAAGCCCGAAAATAATCATAAAACCAAATCTCTCAAGTTTCATGAATTTTACAGCGATATCATCAGGCATAAAACCCATTACTATGCGCGACCCGTCAAGAGGAGGAATAGGAACAAGATTAAAAAATGCAAGTACAAGATTGATATAAACAGCAAAATAAGCCATATACAAAAGAACACTTCCCGGGCTTAAAACAGCAGAAAATATTCTGAAAAGTATACCTGAGACCACAGCAAGAAATATATTGCTTGCAGGGCCTGCAGCACCTACAAAAACCATATCCTTTTTAATGTCTTTTAATCTTAACGGATTAACAGGTACAGGTTTCGCCCATCCGAAAAGAACAGGAGATTTTATAATAACGAGAATCAGAGGGAAAATAATCGTACCGAAAATATCAATATGAGGCAGGGGGTTCAGCGTTAATCTCCCTGCATCACGGGCAGTTGTATCACCTTTGATCAATGCTGCTTTTCCATGTGCAACTTCATGAAAAATAATGGAAAAAAGCAGTACTACAATTTGCGGGATAGCTTTCATCATTTTAAATTCTCCGGTTTCTCTTAGTTATTCTTTTTGAATGGAGTTACAGGCCTGGTCTTCTCTCCTGCTTTTCTTCTGTTTCTTATAAACCATGTTGCAATACTGCTTCTCTTAATACCAAACACAACGTCTTCCATGCCTCTGTAAAGCCTCCCGTCATTTATTAACATTGCAGCACTTCCATTCCCGGTATCCATTTTTGTACTTATATTTGCAAGAGAATGCATAAGAAGTTCCAGGTCTGCTGCGATCTTTTTGCCGTAATCCTTGTCATTTACAAGTTTGCCGAACAATGTTTTCTTACTCTTTAGATTTTCAGAAACTTCACGCAGATTCTTTGCTGCAGCCTGTATATCATTTATCGTTTCATCGGTTTTTGAAGAATCAGCGAGCAGAGTTCCTATAGACCCCTTTCCCTCCTGTGCACGGTGCAGCAACACAGCAAGGGAAGCTGATGCGCGGTTAAGATTATTCATCATCTCTTTAACTTTTAACTGCTCGTTAACTATCATGCCAAGTGCACCATCTCCCTTTGAAATCTTGTTTAAAAGTACCCGCATATCATCCATAACACTGGTAGTTGATGAAACAAGAGACCCGAATCCTGAATAAGTTCCTGTTTTAATCTCTTCTCCTGGTTGAATGGGTGGATTTTCGTGATCGCCCATTGAAAGCTCAATTACCTTGCCATACACGATACTTGCAGCCGCAATAACTGCACGTGAATCTGTACGCACACGTCTTGCAGCATTTTTGGATATTTCAATTACAACCTTGATTTTTCTGGTTTTTATATTTTCAGGAAAACTTATATCAACAACATTTCCCACTTCGACACCGGTTAAAAGTACAGGATCCCCTTTATACAGGCCGCCTGTAGAATCAAAAAATATGGTATATTTCACCTTTTTTCCAAAGAGAGAATCTTTTCCGCCTCCTACTGAGAAAACAGCACCTATTACAATCACAAGACCAAGTGTAATCAAAATGCCTACACGTACTTCTTTCCTATAATTTCTTTTTTGTCTCATAGATAACCTAACTTCTTAAAAATTCATTAACTATATGATCTCCGCACTCAAGTATTTCATTTGGAGTGCCGACAAATTTAATTCTTCCTCTGTACAAAAATGCTATTCTGTCAGCCACTGTCATAGCGCTCTGAATATTATGGGTTACAATAACAGAAGTTATTTTTAAATTTTCATGAATGGTTCTCATAAGAGTGCTGACCCATCTTGTAGTAATGGGATCAAGCCCTGTAGTCGGCTCATCATAAAGCAGCGCCTCAGGCTCCATTACAATGGCCCTTGCAAGAGCAGCTCTTTTCTGCATACCTCCGCTTAAATTGGAAGGCATTTTAAAAGCAGAACTCTCAAGCCCTACAAGCTTTAACTTCTCAATTACTTTGTCATGTATATCGTTCTCAGACAAATTTGTGTGTTCTCTTAACGGGAAAGCTACATTATCAAAAACTGACAAAGAATCAAAAAGCGCTCCACCCTGGAACAAAAATCCAATCTTCTTTCTAATATGAATAAGCTGATTCTCACTATATTCACTGATATTCTCACCATTTACAAACACTCTTCCCCTATCCGGTGATATTAATCCCACAATATGTTTTAAAGCGACCGTTTTCCCTGTACCGCTTCCACCGAGAATAACAAGTGCTTCACCTCTTCGAATCAGCAGTGTAAGCCCTCGAAGTACTTCCTGCCCGTCAAAATCTTTATAAACCTCATCAAAAAATACAAATGGCGGCACAATATCCTCACAAAATTAAAAGGAGTTTAGTAAGAAAATAATCTGCTATCATTATACTGACTGAACTTGCAACTACTGACCTCGTTGTTGCCTGTCCCACACCTTCGGCTCCGCCCTTTACATTCAGGCCGTTATAACAGCCGATAAGAGATATAAAGAATGCAAAAACCATAGCTTTTAACATCCCGCCGAAAAAATCAGATAACGTGATAGAATGAATAACTTGATAATAATAGGTTAAAAAAGTCATTTTTATATCAAGAAGACTGACAACAAGCCCCCCTGCTATCCCCACTAAATCTGCAATAGCTGTTAAAACAGGAAGCATCAGCAGCGATGCAAGGACTCGCGGGAATACAAGTTTTTTTGCAGGGCTTGCGCCAAGAAGCCTTATTGCATCTACCTGCTCTGTAACTACCATACTCCCTATAACTGATGTAATCCCTGCACTAACCCTGCCCCCGACAAGAAGGGCTGTTAACAGAGGCCCAAATTCCTTTGTAATAACCACGCCTACACCAACGCCAACCATAACTCTTCCGGCAAAATTGGCTTCTGAATATGCAACCTGAACAGCCATCACCATTCCCACAAAAAAGGAAGATATAACTACAATAAAAAGAGAGCCTACGCCGATATCTTCCATCTGCGAAACCAACTCATGTATTTCATAAGGCCTTGTAAATCCGAATCTTATGGTATCAACAAAAAGTTTTGCAATACTTCCGACTTCATAAAATATTTTTACAAGCGATTCTCTGAATTTCAGTATCAGCCTACTCATGGGTAAATTCTATCAAACTTTCGTCATAATCTTCAGGAGGTTCATATCCAAGCAGATCAATACAAGTTGCAGCAATATTGCTTAATCCTCCGTCAGGATTTTCTCTTAATCTGTATTCATTATTGAACATCGGATCATAAATAATAAAAGGGACAGGATTCAAAGTATGGCTGGTTTTCGGCTTAAATGTTCCGTCATCTTTCAATTTGGGATTGCCGTCTTTATCCAGTTCAAACATTTCATCCGAATTCCCATGATCAGCCGTTATTATTGCTATGCCTTCTATTTCTTTTATTGTTTTCAGTAGCCTGCCTATTGCAAGATCAACTGTTTCCACTCCGATTACAGCAGCATCAAATTTCCCTGTATGGCCTACCATATCGCCGTTTGCATAGTTAAGCCTTGCAAATCTGTATTTTCCTGTTTTCAATTCTTTTGTTACAGCATCAGTAATCTCAGCACTCTTCATCCATGGCCGTTCTTCAAATGGTATCAAATCCGAAGGCACTTCAATGTAAGTTTCCAGTTTATCATTAAACTTGCCGCTTCTGTTTCCGTTCCAGAAATATGTAACATGGCCGTACTTCTGCGTTTCACTGCATGCAAGCTGGGTTATTCCCGTATTTGCCATAAGCTCGCCCATTGTACGATCTATGGCCGGAGGCGTAACAAGAAATTGTTTCGGGATATGCAGATCTCCGTCATACTCCATCATACCTGCATACTCAACTTTGGGGACTCTTCCCCTGTCAAATCCGGAGAAATCTTTTTCATCAAAAGCCCTGCTTATCTCAATTGCTCTGTCTCCTCTAAAATTAAAGAATATGACAGAGTCCCCATCTTCAATATTACCGATCGGTTTATCATTATCTGCAATTACAAAAACAGGCAGAAACTGATCTGTTATTCCGGGCTGTTTTTTCCTCAATGATTCAATTGCTTCTTCTGCTGAGGAAAACATCTCGCCATTTCCGTGAACATGCGCTTCCCATCCGATTTTAACGATGTTCCAGTCCGCTTCATACCTGTCCATAGTTACTTTCATTCTGCCGCCGCCGCTTGCAATTCTGCAGTCAGCTCCGGTTTGATTGACTTTTTTCAGGTATTCCTCAAAAGGAAGAACATAATCAAGTGCTGAAAGTTCCCCAACATCACGTCCGTCTAAAAGAGTGTGTATTCTTATTCGTTTCACGCCCTCTTTTACTGCATTTTCAATCATTGCTTTTAAATGATCAATGTGGCTGTGAACATTTCCGTCAGAAAACAATCCGATAAAATGCAGAGTTGTATTATTTGATACACAGTTTGAAATTAACTTTTTCCACACTTCACCCTTCCACAAAGCTCCTGTTTTAACAGCTTCATTTACAAGTTTGGCTCCCTGTGAGAAAACTCTTCCAGCTCCGATAGCATTATGCCCTACTTCAGAATTTCCCATATCTTTATCAGAAGGCAGGCCTACTGCTTTTCCATGTGCTTTAAGAAGCCTGTTTGCATAATTTGAAAATAGAAAATCCAGCACAGGTTTATGTGCACTTTTAACTGCATTTCCCGCATTATTGTCAGATATACCGACACCGTCCATAATTACAACAACGAGCGGCCCTTTTCTGCCTGAAAATTTTTCACTCTTCTTCAGGATTTCAGCTTCTCCTCCCAAAATTCCTCCTAATCAAACATTCATGTAAATCTTAAATTCAGTTTATTTTTTCCCTTCACTCCACCCAAGCCTGTCAGCCTGATGAGAATCAATATCAGGAAAATATGGTTTAATATCAAGAAGTGGCGTTCCGTCAACCATATCAATTCCACTGATTCTAAGAATATTTTCTTCCCTTCCGAGAAGTTTTACAACAGTCATACCTACAGGATTAGGCCTCCTCGGACCTCTGATTGCAAAAATCCCGCGAGGAGTATTGTCATTGTAAGGCCTGGAAATCAAGGTATAATTATCCACTCTGTGAAAATAGTAGATAAGTATCAGATGTGAAAATCCCTCAACATCCTTTAATCCTTCGGCAAACCTCGGGTACACTGTTACGTGGCCTTCTGTTTCAGGGCTTAATGCACCCTGGGCCGGCATGACAGCCGGCTTTTTAAATGGAGTGTGAATCACTCCGATAGGATCAAAAATAACTACCAAAATAACCCCCGATCACTTTGATAAATCAACCAGGTTGTATTGTTTTTTCCCAAGTCCTATCCTTTCGCCGTAATTTATCTGCTCCATCGGATCGATATCAGGAAATGTAAGATATCTAAGCGTTTTCCCTGTTTTTTCTAAAATCAAATCAAGGCTTGCCAGATCAACTGAAACAGGGTCATGCCCTGCAATAATGCCTATATCCGGAATTAAGGGTTCCTGCTTAAAATCCATGCAATCACAATCTTTTGTTATATTAATTAAAAAACTTACAAACAGTATCTTATCTTCTTTCCCTTTAACAACTCCAAGCGCATGTTCAGCCATGCGTCTCTGCAGTTCCTTATCTTCTACTGCCCAATCATGCCTGACTGCTCCGAATCTGCAAACCGCAAGACATTCACCGCATCCTATACATTCCTCTCTGTTTATCGTTGCCTTACCGTCAGACATAGTTATACAATCTACAGGGCACCATTCAACACAAACTCCGCAACCTGTACAGAATTTATGCTTTATCTTCGGCTTCATTGCAGAATGCTGTTTAAGTTTGCCCTTTCTACTTGCAAAACCCATGCCTATATTTTTTATTGCAGCTCCCATCCCAGCTGCCATATGTCCTGTAACATGAGTCATAACAACAATAGCATTTGCTTCCCGTGCAGATGCAGCAATTGAAACTTCCTCATAAATCCGGCTGTTAATTTTTACTTCTCTTTCAAGATTACCCACAAGCCCGTCTGCAATAATTACAGGCGCTCCTGTGGCTTCAATTGTAAATCCATGCTCGTGAGCAAGCATCAAGTGATCTACACTGTTATCACGCTGGCTTTTATAAAGAACACAGGTATCAGTTAAAAAAGGTTTTCCGCCGTACTGTTTTATTCTTTCAGATAATGGCCTCACATAAAACGGCGGAATGTGAGTGCTGTTCTTTTTTTCTCCGAAATGAATTTTAATAGCTGTAAGGTCGTTTTTCCCGATTATTTTAACAAGGCCTGCGCGTTCAATTAAATAGTCAAAAGCTTCCTTCTTTTCTGAAGCAGACATACCATCTGAAAATGGATAAAAATAAACATCTGCAATATTTTCAATGCTCATTCAGTAATCCCTGATTTCATATACACTCTTATCTTTGTAATGTAATGAATAATAATGTCAAATTCAAGCAGCAGGATATGCAAATTGAATGATAATTAACAACCTGATAAATCTACTCTATTCAGAATTATGAATCTTTATCTTTATACTTGTACTCAACATTTCTTATTTTTCCCGGTACGTAATATTTCCCATTGGATTCACGTACAACAGGCAGTCCTTTTTTCTTTCCCTTCTTAATCCACCTTACAAGATACCCGGACCTTAAAGCACCATTTTTATCAAAATAGTGTATAACCGGCTCTTGAAATGAAAACAGGCCTAACTGACTGTCCTTATTAATATTATCATCATTCACAGCTATTACTCTTCAATTTCAAGACGTTTTACAACTACAACAGTTGCATCATCTTCCCACTGCTTTTTCTTCCCGAAATCAAAAACGCTTTTATAGATAACATCTATTATTTCTGATGGGCTCTTATCTCTGTTTTTCTTTACAAGTGCCTTAAGCCTGTCAGTACCAAACTGATCTTCCTCGTTTTTATGGCGCTCAACAATCCCGTCACTGTACGCAACAAGAATTGAACCAGGATTTAATCTAAAATATGCACGCTGAAGATCTATTGAAGGTAAAAATCCCAGAGTTATGCCTGTTGCGTCCAGATCATGAAATTTATTCCCGTCCAATACAAAGGGGGCAGGATGTCCTGCATTTGCATAGAACAGGTGCCCGTCCTGTTCAATTTCTCCGATGAAAAGAGATACAAAATTAGTGGAAAATGTGCTCTGTTGTATTACTCTGTTCAGCCTCTTGATAGTGTACACAAGGCGCATATTCCTCTCAAGCCCCATACGGAGGCCTATAACAACATCCCTGACAAGAAGTGCTGCAGGCAGGCCGTGGCCGCTTGCATCACCTACAGCAAAACCAAAATCCTGCTGGTCAAACTGGAAATACTCAAAAAAATCACCTCCTACCAAATCAGCAGGCTGTGATCTTCCGGCAATAAGATAGCCTTTTATTTTCGGCGGAAATTTCGGCAGCAGGCTCTTCTGAATCTGCTCTGATCTCTCAAGATCCGTTCCCACCATCTCGGAAAACAACCTGTAATTAAGAGCTGTACGCATAGCTCTTAAAAAAAGCATAATCTCTTCATACACCCA
>JAGGVB010000200.1 GCA_021158245.1 bacterium
AACAGTTGAATCAGTGCCAAAGGAGTATCTCGGCAGAAAACAGGATGAGATTGCTGCAAGTGTGCAGAATTTTGCAGATGCCTTATCCAAAAATAAAATTTCTCAGGAACAGATGAGAATGCTTGCATCAAAAGTATTCACCATTGTAGCAGATCAGAATATTTCAGACAGAGAAATGGATGATCTTTTAAGAACAGTAAACCGGCTTTCCGGAAAAAAGTAGTTGGGAATTTAAAATGAAGAAATTAATACTTTTACTGATTTTTTTACAGGTTTGCTATGGCTTCGGTCAGAGTATCTCTTTAAAACAGGCAGTTGAAAACGGCCTGAAAATGTCTCCTGAAATAGGTATTAATGAGTTAAATGCCAATGCAGGAGAACTTGGCCTTAAAAAGGCAAAAAGGAACAGATTGTTCAAAGTTTCAGTCTCAGGTTTGTACAGATACCAGTCTCTTGTGCCGGAACTTGATATGGCAAAGATACTGGGTTCCTCTCCCTTTGTTGCAGCAGGCGCTCAAAGTATGGGTGCTTACAACAATTACGATTTTTCCGTAAAAGTTATTCAGCCTGTTTATACAGGGGGATCCCTTTTATCAGCAGTCAGATTTAATGAAAATGTTTATGCATCTTCCGAAAAATTAAGGGATATGGCTGTTATTTCAAAATCTGCAGATATTAAACAGACCTTTTATTCTTACAGGCTTTTTCAGCAGAAAAAGACTTCTGTTAATGCACTGATAAACCAGCTTCAGCTTCACTTAAAGCAGCTGAATGAGCTTTATTCCGAAGGTATGATATCAAAAGCAGACATCCTGGAAACAGAGACAAAAATTGATGAAATGCTGCTTAAGATTGATGATTTGCAAAATGAGATTTATAACAGAAAAGCGCTTTTCAAATCCCTGTGCGGTATAGAAGTATCCCGCATTGATACATCTGCTGTTGAACCTGATATTGAGTTTAAAGATGCAAAAGAGTATTTTTTAAGAAATAATCCGGTAGTAAAAAGTCTGGATTATATTGTTCTTGCAAGAGAAGCGGCAAAAAGAGCGGTGGCAGGATCGTACTACCCGAATATAGCCGGTTTTTTTGAATATCACTATGCAAAACCAGGCATAGATTTTTTCAATGATAAATGGAACAGGTATTTTTTTGCCGGAGTGTCATTAAATATGCATATATTCCAGTGGAATAAAGCGGGACTGGATAAAAGCATAGCGGATATTCAGGTGAAAAAAGCAGAAAGAAAAAGGGATAAATTTATCAGGGATCAGGAAGTTAAAATAGAACAGTTATTCAACCGGAAGAAATCAATTAAAGCAAAAATTAAAAGAGCTGAGAGTATTGTAAAAAAATCGGAAGAGCGTGTTAAACTTCTTTTAAAACTGTACAAGGAAGGACAAATTGCACACATTGAATATTTAAGAGCTTTGGAGCAGCAGCAGAAGTACGAATCAATGGTTAAAGAGCTGGGTTCGGAATTAAATTTGTGCAATGTTGCAATTAATGCCTCAATCGGATTATCAGGAGAGCAACCATGAAAAAATTACTATTTGTCTTGAGTATAGCAGTTTTTATTGCTGCGGGCTGTTCAAACAAAAACAGCCGTAAAATTATTGCCGCAGGCGTAATTGACGGAAATATTATTCATGTCAAATCCGGTACAAGCGGAATAATTGACAGACTGAATGCAGAAGAGGGCAGAATTGTCAGTCCGGCAGACACACTGGTTTATATTGATTATAAAAAAATCGAAAACCAGATACAGGAACTCCGTATCCAGGAGAAAAGCATAATCCTGAAACGTACTGCACTGGTTGAGAAACAGAAATTTTTAAATCAAAGACTCAGCTATCTTTCGGATCAGGTAAACAAGTTAAAACGCCTTTCAAAGCACGATGCTGTTTCAGAGGATAATCTCAAGCTTACTGACCTGAAGAAAAAGGAAGCAGAGACTTCCTTGTTTGATTTGCAAGTTCAGCTTAAAAACAGTGATCTGGAACTCGGCAGAATTCGTTTAAAAAGAGAGTATCTTTTATTGCTGAAAAGAGATCATATAATTACAGCTCCGGTAAAAGGAACTGTTCTTGAAATATTTTCCAGAAGGGGAGAACAGGTTTTTCCAAGAGATATGATTATGGATATTCTTGCCAGCACCGGTTTGTATGCAGAAGTATTTCTTGAGGAGGAAGAGGTTAATTCTCTTGCGCTCGGTGATACTGCAAAAATATTTATTGACGGTGTAGATCAGGAAGTAAATGGTGTTGTTTCCTATTTTGGTAAAAAAGCTGAATTTTCACCAAAGTACATTATATCGGAAAAAGAGCGGAAGAATCTTCTTTTTCAGGTTAAAGTTGCAATAAACCCGAACAGTGCAAAGAGTGTGAAAATCGGACAGCTTGTGACAGTTGTTTTTTCAGGCAGAGACAGAAAACCTGAGGATAATTAAGGGGATTATGGATACTGCAATTGAAAATGAAGAATTTCTCAGAGTAGAAAATTTAACAAAATCTTACGGAAGCATCTTAGCTGTTAATAATGTTTCTTTTTCAGTTAAAAAAGCTTCCATAACAATTCTGTCCGGCCCTGACGGATCGGGAAAATCAACGATTTTTAAAATGCTTACAGGTCTTGTTCTGCCTGATAAAGGAAGTATCTATCTTAAGGGCAGAAAAGTTGACAGGTTTTGCAGGGATATTGTCAGAATTGCAGGATACATGCCGGAAAAATTTTCTTTGTATCCTGATCTTTCGGTTGAGGAAAATTTAAATTTTTTTGCAGACATACACGGTGTGGAGCATAAAAGAAGAGAGGAGCTGAAAAACAGGCTTCTTTCAAAAACAGGTATGGCCAGGTTTAAAAACAGAAGAGCCAGAGATCTTTCCGGAGGCATGAAGCAGAAACTTGCACTATCTTCAATTCTTCTGTCTTCTCCTGAACTTGTGATACTTGATGAACCTACAACAGGAGTGGATCCATTGTCAAGAATAGAGTTTTTCTCAATTATTAAGGATCTTAAGGAAGAGGGCAAAACCATTCTGCTTTCAACTCCCTATCTTGATGAAGCGGAAAAAGGGGATGAAATTATTTTTATCAAAGACAGCAGAATTGTACTGCAGGATTCAATTAAAGATTTAAAAGATAATTTTCCTGCAAGAATTTTCAGAATAATGACAGATGAGGATCCTTTTGCTGCAGTTGAAAATCTCAGAGAAAGATACGGCAGTAATGTTTTTATGAAGGGAAGGTATGTTATGCTTGTACTGGAGCAGGGGGAAGAAGTACCTGCAGATATTCCGGTAAAAGATATATCTGAAGAAAAACCGGCACTGGAGGATATTTATCTGTATTATGCACAGGGGACTTGATTTGGCAGAGAATATTGTTGAAGTCAGCAGCCTGACTAAACGTTTTGGTAATTTTACAGCTGTTGATTCCATAAATTTTAATATCAGAAGAGGTGAGGTTGTTGTTTTTCTTGGGCCAAACGGAGCAGGTAAAACAACAACAATAAAAATGATGACAGGGCTTCTTAAGATCACCGAAGGAAGCGTTAAAGTACGCGGTTTTGATGTGAAAACAGACCTTAAAAAGGTCAAAGAGATTCTGGGGTACATGTCGCAGAAATTTTCTCTGTATCCTCTTTTAACCTCTTTTGAAAATGTTGAATTTTTTGGTGGTATTTCTGATTTATCCAAACCCATGATAGCAGGGAAAAAAGAGGAATTGTCAAAGATGATTCCTGCTGATATCCTTAATCAGAAAATTGAAGATATTCCACCGGGATACAAGCAGAAAGTAGCACTGTTTGTATGTTTACTTCCGGATCCGGAGGTTATTTTTCTTGATGAACCCACTTCAGGTGTTGATCCTGAGACTAGAAGAAGTTTCTGGCAGGAGATATACAACCTGAAAAACAGAGGCAAGACACTTCTTGTTACAACCCATAATCTTGACGAAGCTTTTTACAGCGACAGAGTTATAGTTATTAACAGAGGAAACATTATTCTGGAAGGTGAACCCAGGGAACTTTTGAATTCAAGAAAAGCAGATTCAATGGAAACCCTTTTTAAAGAGGCAATCAGAGAACATGAAAAGGCTTAGAGCTGTAATAATCAAAGAATTTAACCATATTCTCAGAGATCCTACAAGCCTGACTATTGTGTTTATTCTACCTGTAGTAATGATGATAATTTACGGATATGGTATTAATTTTGACTTGAAAAAGGTTGATGCAGGTATTATTGATTTTAATAACGGCGAGTACAGCAGAAATCTTATTAAGGCGTTCGGAAACAATAAGTATTTTAAACTGCATGATCTGAAAGCAGGTTCTGCATTTCCCGTACAAAAGGGGGAAGAACTGCTTCGTAAAGGAGAGTTAAAAGAGGTTATAATTATTCCAAAGGATTTTTCAAGATCTGTAGTTGACGGTACAGGTGCAAAAGTATCTATCATAATTGACGGGAGCGATTCCAATGTTGCAAACCTGATTTATCAGTATAATGAGCGCATTCTTGCTGAGTTTATGTCAGGTATAAACAGGTATGCAGGGCTGGCAAATATCAGTACAAAAATTTATTTTAACCCGCAGCTGAAAAGCTCATTCTTTTTTATTCCAGGCCTTGTTGCAGTTCTGCTTCTTATGATTTCAGCAATGCTGACTTCTATCAGCATTGCAAGAGAGCGGGAGAGCGGATCATTGAATCTGATTTTTATTTCTCCTCTTAAATCATCGGAAATTATTATTGGTAAAACCCTTCCTTATACAGCAGTGGCATTTCTTGTGGGACTTGTTATTTTGGTGTTTGCAAAATTCTGGTTCGGCATTCCAATAAGAGGAAGCGTCTTAACGCTGGCACTGTTTTCCGTAATTTATGTTATTACAGGGCTTTCAATGGGGGTTATGATATCAACAATTGCACCTTCTCAGAAAACAGCAATGTTTGCAACTCTGCTTATTACAATGCTTCCTTCAATTTTGCTTTCAGGATTTATTTTTCCCTTAACATCTCTCGGCCCGGTACTGAGATTTATTTCCGGGTTTATCCCTGCCACTTATTTTTTGCGGATAATAAGAGGCGTTGTGTTAAGAGGAGCAGGTATAAATGTATTTGTAACTGAAAGTGCAGTATTGTTGGGATTCAGTCTAATTCTTTTACTGTCAGCAAGCTTTTATTTTCAGAAACTACGTAAGAGGCCCAAGTGAGACTTTTATATCTTGTAAAAAAAGAGTTTATAGAGATATTCAGGCAAAGAGAAATTATCCCTTTTATTTTTATATCGCCTATAATACAAATAGTACTTTTCGGGTATGTTGTTACCACAGATATTAAAAATGTACCTGTGGAGATTGTAAATTATTCAAATAGTGCAACTGCGGAAAGAATTATCAGAAGAATTAATTCAAGCCCTTTGTTTAATGTTAAAAAAATTTCAGCTTCCGAGGCTGATCCGAAACTCGTACTGAAAAAGGGTAAATTGTCAGCAGTAATTTTATTCCGTGATTCTGATTCCGGTAATTTAACCTCTTCAATACCGGAAGTTCAGGTTTTGATGGATGGTGTTGATTCCAATACATCTTCCCTTGCTGCGGGATATGTGGCGGGTATAATCAGAAGGTATTTTCTGGAAGAGTTGAAGAATATGGGGATAAAAATGCCTGTTGAAAACAGGACTTTAATCAGGTTCAATCCAGAACTTAAAAGTATAAATTATATGGGACCTGGAATTGTTGCACTACTTCTGACAATTCTGTCCCTTTTTCTTACGTCATTGTCCATTGTCAGAGAGAAAGTCCAGCAGACAATGGATACTCTTCTGGTATCAAGGTTGTCACCTGTGGAGATTTATATTGGCAAGGCCATGCCTATGATGCTCATAGGAATTTTTAATATGATAGTAGGTACTGCAGTTGTTGTCCTGTGGTTTGGAATTCCTGTAAGGGGGAATATGATTTACATGCTGATTACAGCAATAATATTTCTCTGCGCTCTGTTGTCGTATGCACTTTTTATTTCAACTGTTGCTTCCACAGAGCAGCAGGCGCTGTTTTTCAGCTGGTTTTCAATGGTAACTTTTATTATGCTTGCCGGACTTTTTACACCTGTTGAAAATATTCCTGCTGCAGTAAGATTTTTTTCCGATATAGATCCTGTGAGGTATCTTATAAAGATTATCAGGGAAATATTTATCAAAGGCAATGGTATAACTTATTTTTATAAGGATTTGATTATACTGGCGGGTATAGCAGCCATTGTACTTTCAGTTTCTCTGTTTAATTTCCGAAGACTTGTGAGAAAGTAGGACGGAAGCTGAAAGCTGTAAATAATAAAGATTATTTTACTCCACGTAGAGTCCTTGTGTTAAAAAGTTATTAACATATAATGTGGTACTTTTGTGAATATTGTTTAGTATAAACAAATTACATGGAAAATAAAAGTCGAACCTTGAAGGAAGATTCATACTTTGGCACTGTTCATCCCCAAACCCGGTTTATACTGAGCATGCCAAAGGGGTTGGGGGATAAAGGATTAATGCAGAAGAAGCAGGTGTATATGGAAATATGGGAATAAAGTTAAAATCATAAATCCAAAGGAGTCTGAAAAATCATGAAAGCAATGGTTTTAAATGAGGTGGTTGATCTGACAAAGAACAAAGAGCCTTTAACTTTGGTTGATTTACCAGTACCTGAGCCAAAAGATTTTGAAATTCTGATAAAGGTTTCTGCGTGTGGTGTGTGCCATACGGAGCTTGACGAAATTGAGGGACGCACTCCTCCGCCGTTTTTCCCGATGGTACTCGGACATCAGGTAGTCGGAGTTGTAGAAAGTGCGGGCAGGGGAGTTACAAAATTCAAAAAAGGCAGCAGAGTTGGTGTTGGATGGATTTTTTCCGCATGCGGCAAATGCAAGTACTGCAGAGAAGGCAACAACAATCTGTGCCCGGATTTTAAAGCAACTGGAAGAGATGCAAACGGAGGCTATGCAGAATACATGACAATAGGCCAGGATTTTGCATTCTCTATCCCGGAGAGTTTTACAGATACTGAAGCTGCGCCTCTTCTGTGTGCAGGCGCTATAGGTTACAGATCTTTAAAACTTACAAATCTGCAAAACAGCATGTCTCTGGGACTTACCGGATTCGGAGCATCAGGCCATCTGGTTCTTAAAATGGTAAAGTACAAGTATCCAGATACCCGCATTTATGTTTTTGCACGCAGTCCCAAAGAGAGAGAATTTGCTCTGGAACTCGGAGCAGAGTGGGCAGGGGATACAACTGATACGTCTCCAGTAATGCTTGATGCAATAATTGATACAACTCCTGTATGGAAACCTGTTGTGGAAGCAATGCGGAATCTTGCACCGGGCGGCAGACTTGTGATTAATGCTATCAGAAAAGAGTCCATAGACAAGAATTATCTTTTAAACATTGATTATCCCCTGCATTTATGGATGGAAAAGGAGATAAAGAGCGTTGCAAATGTTGCAACATCGGATATACAGGAGTTTCTGAATCTTGCAGCGGAAATTCCTATAAAACCGGATTTTGAGGTTTTTAATCTTGAAGATGCAAACAGGGCTTTGATTGAATTAAAAGAGGGAAAAATCAGAGGCGCAAAGGTGCTGGTTGTGTGAGGGGGCACCGTAGGGGCAACGACGCGCCGTGTATCAAAAGATATCCGTGAAAACGTTGAATTATCGTAATATGTGATTATGCCCAGCCATATGCAAGGGATTATTGTTCTGAATGATTTCCGTTTAGGGGCACATTGTAATGCGCCCCTAAACGGCGATGTGCCCATACTTCAATATCGGTTATGCACCAACAATACGTCCCTACGCACAAAAATCCTTGACAAGATGGAAAATGTTACGTAACTTACGTTACGTAATAAACGTAACGTAAAAGGTGTAAAAATGAAACAGGTCAATCCGTTTATTGTATTTGGATATGAATCACCTGAATATTTTTGTGACAGACAGGTTGAAACCGACACATTGATTTCCGCTGTTAAAAATCAACGGCACGTTACATTGATTTCTCTACGAAGAATGGGGAAAACAGGGCTGATTAAACATGTTTTTTTTCAGCTTAAAAATGAACCGGATTTTTTACTGATTTATATAGACATTTTGCCGACAATGGATTTAAAAGATTTTATCAAAGAACTCAGCAAGGGTATTTTATCGGCAAATAGATCGAAGACCGGAATAATAGAAAAAATGGTTAAAATTCTGTCGCATTTGCGGCCGAAAATATCATACGATCCTGCAACAGGAAAACCTGCAATTGAGTTGGATATTTCAAATTACAGCGAAGCAGAATATACATTGGACGGATTATTCACATATCTTGACAATCAGAACAAACAGGTAGTTTTGGCAATAGATGAATTTCAGCAGATTGTACACTATCCTGAAAAAAATACAGAAGCCCTGCTACGGTCAAATATGTTAAAAAGTCGTAATGTGCAGTTAATTCTTTCAGGCAGTCAGCAGAACCTTTTATTTTCCATGTTTCAGGACAGTAACAGGCCCTTTTATCAGTCCACGCAGATTATGACGCTTAATTCAATAGAAAATGAAACATACAGAACATTTATTATAAATAAATTTAAAGAAGGGAAAAAAGAAATATCTGATGAACTTGTAGATAAGGTTTTAGAATGGACCCGCTGTCACACCTATTATGTACAGTACTATTGTAACAGGCTGTATGAACTGTCAGATAAAAAAGTAAAAATGCAGGATGTTCAAAAAGTGGCTTCCCTGATTTTGGAAGAGAATGTTATTGTTTATAATAATTACAGGAATATGCTTACAATCCAGCAGTTTAATCTGCTTAAGGCAATTGCCAAAGAAGGGGTGGTGAATAGACCTACAGCCAAAGATTTTATTTTTAAGTATAGATTAGGTGCTGCAAGTTCTGTAAAGACAACTTTAACAGCGTTAATTAAAAAAGAAATAGTTGTAGCGGGGAATGATGGATATTTTATTCCGGATCTGTTTTTTTCAAGGTGGCTGCAGACTATTTAGATTATTGTATTACGGTGTTTGATCCATGAATGGAAGGTAAGATAGACATAAACAGGAGACAAAACAATGCGTTCATTAAGAAAAATTATATGTGTACTGCTTCTGTTTGTAATTGCAAGAAATGGTTTTTCCCAGATCCCTCACGGATATGTACAAGAGGGATTGATAATTAAAAGCAAGATATTAAAAAAGGAGGTCAGGTACACAGTCTATCTGCCTTTTGATTACAAAACTTCACACCGTTTTTACCCTGTTGTTTACCTGCTCCATGGTTATACAGATAATGATATGGCCTGGATTCAGTTTGGAGAAGCAGATATGTATGCTGATAAAGCAATTGACAGTCAGACAATTCCGCCGATGATTTTAATTATGCCTGATGCAGGCCTTACCTGGTATATTAATAATTATGATAATTCAGTCAGATATGAAGATTTCTTTTTTGATGAATTTATTCCTTATGTGGAATCCAGATACAGAATTCGCAGAGAAAAAATGTACAGAGGCATTGCAGGCCTTTCCATGGGAGGTTACGGGGCAATAGTATATGCTTTGAAACATCCGGATATGTTTGCAGCTTTTGCTGCTTTCAGCCCTGCAATTTATACAGAGAAAAAAACACAAAACATGGATGAAAAATGGTGGAACGAGGCGTTCAATATAATATACGGCCCAAATTTAAAGGGTCAGGATAGAATCACAAAACATTTTTTGGCAAATAATCCGTTTTATATTGTCAAACACTCTGATTATAACAAGATGAAGAGTGTGCGCATGTACATAGACTGCGGGGATGATGACTTTTTATACGAAGGGAATTCAAATTTTCATATCCTTCTGCGGGATTTAGAAATTCCACACGAATACAGAGTAAGAGACGGAGGACACAGGTGGTCATACTGGCGGAATGGATTAATTAACGGTCTGAAATTTATTGGCGAGAGTTTTCATCAGAATTGACAGTAGGGGTACGGTGCGCTGTGCCCTTACTTAAAATTATCCTATTATCATGATGTTGTATTTTTGGGCAAAGCTTTGCAGATTTTTCCGGAGATCAAGATATTTGTCAAGAGATGCCTTAAACAAGATTGATTCTTCGTTGTTTAAATTAATTTTAAATTGCCTTGAAGAAAAGCTTATGTCCCTGATTTGACTGCCCTGTATTAATAAAGGGTTTTTACTGTAGGAGCTTTTTATTTCAATATTTTCTTCTCCGATTTTTATATGCTTTCGTCCGTATTTATAATAAATTACTATTTTCTTGACTGTCATTCCGAACAGCACCAGGCCATAAATTGAAAACAGAACATTGGAATAATTCCTTTGAGTAAAAGTAGAATTCAAAGTAATAAAAATGTAGTTTATTATAATTATGAAAAACAGAACATATGTAACTGTTTTCACAGCTTTTGACCGTGCAGGATTGCAGAGAATATCCTCATCAAGATAAAAGGTGTCATTTTCCATAAACTCCCCCATGTCTGGCAAAAAATAAGAGTATTAAGTGAATCTGTTTAAATAATATAATAAATGATAATTGATTTGTCAATAAGAAATATTGCTGCAGGGTTAAGTTTAAAAGAAGAATACAAAAGTATAGAGAATAAACAAACAGGCCGTCTATTTATATTAATATGAGAATTTTAAAAGTATATCTTTTCTTACATTTATTTTGAAACATTTTCAGAAATGGACTGTCTGTTTAATAGAAAGGGTAATTTGAAGGTGCAGAGATTAAAGAAAGAAGAATAAATTTTTCATAAAAATAACGGAGGTAAATTATGACTGGATTTGACGAGAGTGTTATGGTAGTGTTAGTTGTTTTCGGATCTATCTTACTGTTTGTGAAGATTCTTGTAGATTCCAAAATCAGGAGCAAGCTTATTGACAAAGGAATGGTGGATGAAAACATCAAGTATTTATCCGGTACAAATGTGCCTGCTTCCTTAAAATGGGGTATGGTGCTGACAAGCATGGGACTGGCATTTTTTATCGGACTTATTTTTCCTGAAGAGATAAGAGGGGAAGTAACTTTCGGCAGCATGTTTATTCTCGGCGGTATAGCACTAATCATTTATTATTTGATGGTTCATAAAAAACAAACCGATTAAAAACAGAAGCCGTTATAAAATAATAATTTAAATGCCCCGTAAAAGTAAATATTTCCGGGGCATTTCTGTAATTGCTTATTATGAATTCTACTTGTAATATTTTGTCTTGACATTAAAGCTAAACTTTTTTAACTTTTTTCACCAATTTAAGCCACTCTAGCTCAGCTGGTAGAGCAGCTCACTCGTAATGAGCAGGTCGTCGGTTCGAATCCGATGGGTGGCTCTTTTTTAATTTCAGGCAGGGAAATTATGCGAAGACTATTCAATTGCGGATTAACAGTGTTGTTTTTTTCTGTTTTTCTTTTATTAGAAAATGCAGCAGGGCAAAGTACAGGCGGTTTCGATATTTTAAGGCAGGAGGCAAGCGCGCGGCAAAGCTCCATGGCTGGTACCGGAGCTGCGCTTTATGATGATATTTTTTCTGTTTTTCTGAATCCTGCAGGAATAGCGGGAAACAGGTCCGCAAGAGCAGGAATTACTTTTGTTGATCAGATACTTGACATAACATCAGGATGTGCCCTTTATTCCATGCCTATATCTGATAAATCCGTAGTTGGTGCGGCAGTACTTTTTACCAGTTATGGAAAGCTGACGCGTACTGATGAAACAGGCCAGGCAACAGGATCATTTTCTCCGGGAGATTTTGTATTCTCTGTATCCTTTGCATCGTCTCCCTTTGAAATATTTAAGTACGGTTTTTCAGCAAAAATGATATATTCCCAGATAGATAGTTATTCAGCTTCGGCTGTTGCTGCTGATGCAGGATGTATTTTGAGTATTCCTTCCCAGAAATTGAATTTAGGCTTAAGCCTTCAGAATATAGGAACTTCAATTGATGAATTTATTGACGTTAAAGAGAGCCTTCCCTCAGGTGTCCGGGCAGGTATTTCAAAAACTCTGGCACATCTTCCTCTGCTGCTGAATTTTGATATTGTGCGGCCGTTCCATCAGACAGGTGATAAAAATTTGTACTGGGCGCTTGGCGGAGAGTTTACAGTAACAAATAATTTTTTCTTAAGGTGGGGATATTCTTCCGCTGGCAGAGAGGAGAATTCCGATAATCAGTCTGGCAGATTGTCAGGAGTCTCTTTTGGATTCGGAGTTCTGTTTAATAAATACAGGCTTGATTACGGATGGAGATCAAAAGGCCCTGCAGGCAATCTCAATGCATTAACCCTGAACATTCCAATTACAAAATAAAAATATTCTAATAATTTTTCAATCAACAGTATTTCAGCATTTTATGCCTCTTTATCCGGTGTATAGAATTTTCTTGCTAAAACTTAATTAAATAGTTACATTTCTTAGTTTAATGCAGTTGTATTAATTAGATACGATAGCACTGCAATAAGTGAGGTAACATCAATTATTATAAGATGTTATGAGTGCTGTTTTGCAGGGGGATAGATTTTAAATGAATGAGTAATTCCCCGATTCAGAGAGAAAAAATGCGGAAAATTGCAGTTTTTACATTTATAATTATTTTTATTATCATTACTTTCAGCTATGGCAGTAAAGATGAAAAGTGGTATCAGTTAAAAGAGGGCGGAATTGTTTTATTATGTCATGACAGAGATGTAAAAACAGCACGGAAATATATAAAAGTCGTTTTACGGCAATCCGATTATATTTCAAAGAATACGGGCTGCACAATGCCTGATGAAATCAGAGTTGTTATTACAGAATCAGAAGCAGAGTTTAACAGATTCACAGGCGGAAGCATACCTGATTGGGGAATAGGTGCTGCCATACCTGCAAATAAGCTTATAATTTTAAAATCACCCTCATTCTCGAATGGAGGGCAGAGCCTTGAAAAGGTGATTACTCATGAGCTGAGCCATATTATGATTTCTCATATTACAAATCACAAAATAATAGAGAGGTGGTTTGACGAAGGGTTAGCTCAATATCAGTCCGGAGAAGGAAGAGTCGGAGGAATTGTTAAAATTGCAAGAGCAGTGCTGACGGATAATCTCATACCTCTTGATAAAATTGATTATGTGCTTGCATTCAGAAGGGAAAAAGCTTCACTTGCATATGCAGAGTCCCGTGCAGCACTTGATTTTATTGCACAGGAGTATGGGACAGGTGCGATAAATGCGATACTTTTGCAATTATCATCAGGCAATACTCTGAATAACGCACTAATCTCTGCCTTACATAAAAATCAGATTGAGTTTCAGTATCAATTTTTCAAAGTGCTTAAAAAGAAATATCGATGGGCAATTTTGCTTGACAGCCGCCTTATTATTAGTATGGTATTTGTTCTGTTGTTTATTTTTGCTTATGTAAACGTTTTAAGAAAAAAAAGAGAGTACAGAGATGATTATGAAATCGAAGAGAGTGATGAAAATACGCCACCGTATTGAGTATATCGTTTTGTATGTGATTATGGTTTTACTCCAGCATACAACCCTTAAATCTGCAATACGCGCTGCGGAACGGTTGGGAGATTTTGTATTTTTTGTTTTAAAAACCAGAAGAAAGGTTGTTTATGATAATCTTACTCTGGCATTTCCTGAAAAGAGTGAAGAAGAGAAATTTAAGATTGCTCGGCGGGCTTACAGAAATTTTGCCATGATGATTTTTGAATACTGCCGTTTCCCTGTGCTGACAAGAGAAGATGTCCTGTCACTTGTTTCAATAGAGGGCGGTGAGAAGATAGAGGAGGCTCTTGAACACGGCAGAGGAGCAGTTATGGTTGCAGGGCATTTTGGCAATTGGGAGCTTATGGGTGCTGCTTTATCTTTAAAAGGATATCCAGTTTGTTTCCTTGTGGGAGAGCAGCACAACAAGCTTGTTGATAACAGAATGAATGAGTTCAGAGAGATGATGGGGATTAAAATTATACACAGAGGAGTAGCTGTCAGGGGAGTACTTAAGGCCTTGAGGGAGAATATGTTTGTTGCTTTGCTTTCCGATCAGGATGCAGGTAAAGATGGCGTTTTTGTCAATTTTTTTGGAAAGCTGTCTTCCACTCATCAGGGGGCTGCGGTTTTTGCTTTAAAAACAAAATCTCCGATTATAACCGGTGTACCGATAAGATATGACGGATATAAACACCATGTAGTCTGCGGTATAATAAAAACAGACCAGTACAACGGCGTAACAGACGAAAACGTAAAGAAACTGACTCAGGCCTATACATCATTTCTCGAGGAACAGATAAGAAAATATCCTGATCACTGGTTCTGGATGCATAAAAGATGGAAATCACATCCGGTAATGGAGAATGAGAGTATAAAAAGAGACGGAGAGGAGTAGAACCATCAGAAAATTTATTGTTGTACAGACAGCTTTTGCAGGAGATGTTATTTTAAGCCTGCCTCTAGCAGATGGAATTAAAAAGCTTTTCCCTGATGCTGATATTTCTTTTCTGGTGACTCCGGAAACGTCAGTGCTTTTAAGGAACAATCCTTCTATTGACAGGATTTTTGAATTTGACAAAAGAGGCATGGAGAACGGGCCTGGCCATTTGTTTAAGTGGATTAAAAAATTGTCAGATGAAAAATTTGATTGTGCAATTATGCCTCACCGTTCAATGAGAAGTGCATTACTGATTTGGGGCGCACGGATACCTGAACGAATAGGATTTAACAAAAGCAGCGGTTTTTTTCTTTTTAACAAAGTAGCTGAATACCCCGTATCAGTTCATGAGGTTGAACGCAATTTTGTTCTCCTTGAAAAATTGGGATGGAAAGGGCGTGTTCCAGGGCCTGTCCTGTATCCCGGAGAAAAGGAGAGAAGGGATGTTGAGATGTTTCTCGGCAGGGCCGGAGTATCTACAAGGCAGGAGCTTATAGCCATTGCACCGGGTTCCATGTGGCCTACAAAGAGGTGGCCTGTAGAATATTTTATTGAGACAGCAAAGGCGTTATGGAATAAACACAGGATAAGATCCATACTTATCGGCGGAAAAGAAGATAAAGGCATTGGTGATTTGATTGTTTCCGGTTCGGAAGGGAGCGCTGTTTCGGCCATGGGGAAGTTTTCTCTATTGTCTTCTGCTGAGATTATCAGAAGATGCAGAGTAACAATATCAAATGACAGTGCGCCTGAGCATCTTTCCGCAGCTGTAGGTACTCCTGTAGTTGCCATATTCGGCCCCACTGCTCCTAAGTTCGGATTCTATCCGTGGGGGAATGGCCATACTGTTCTGTATAAAGGGATTAAATGCAGTCCGTGCGGAATTCACGGAGGCAGAAAATGCCCGAAAAAGCATTTTAACTGCATGAAATTAATAAAACCTGAAGAAGTAATTGAGGCAGTGAATAAGTATCTGAAATGAAAACAAGATTAATAAAAGCCGGGACAAAAGGTATTTTAAAAAAAGACCTTAAAGAAGTTGCAGATGTTTTGAGGTCAGGCGGCGTTATTGTGTATCCAACAGAGACTGTTTACGGAATCGGCTGTGATGCAGAGAACAGAGAGGCAGTACTCCGCATCCGGCATATTAAAGGAAGAGAGGATGATAAACCTATGCTGGTTCTGATTCCTGATAAAAATTACTTGTATAAGATTTCAGGTAAATTAACAGAATCAGCAGATCTTTTAATAAATGCATTCTGGCCGGGGCCTCTGACATTGATTATAAACACCGGGCCTGTTTTCCCCCGTGAGCTTACAGGAGCCTCTTCCGGCCTTGGGATGAGAGTCTCTTCCAATAAAACTGCAATGCAGATAGTAAATGAGTTCGGCGGATATCTCGTTTCCACAAGCGCAAACAGATCCGGCCAGGCACCTGCTGTAACCGGCAAAGATGCATACGGTATTTTCAGCGGAGAAGCTGATATCATTATTGATGCAGGAGCATGCAGGGGCAGAGTGCAGTCAACAGTTGTGGATACAAGAGTTAATCCGCCTGAAATTGTCAGAAATGGCGCTGTTTTTCATCAGGATATTGATAAAGCATTGAGAGGACAGCTTATAAAATGATTGTTGTTTTTGTATGTACCGGGAATTCATGCAGAAGCCCCGTTGCAGAGGGAATTCTGAAACAAAGAATTGCGGAAAAGCCGGGCCTTGATATCAAAGTTGAATCGGCCGGAGTAATGGTGCCTCCCGGGATAAGCGTTTCGGCTAATTCAGTCAGTGTTGCCATGGAACACGGGATTGATATAAGCTTACATGAGCCGAGGCAGATTACGAGAGAGATAATTAACAAGGCGGATCTCATTCTTGTTATGGAGTTTTCCCAGAAAGCACTGCTCATAAGCGCAGTTCGTGAAGCAGAGTCAAAAATATTCCTTTTAAAGGAGTACTGCAGTTCAAATACGGGCGAAATTGATGATCCCATAGGCATGGGAAAAGAAGTATATGAGAAAATTTATTCCGAGATCGAAATTGAGATAGACAGAATATTGCAATGCATTGAAAAGTGAAAAATGGAAAAGCCGTATAAAATATTAGTTATAAGAACAGACAAAATCGGAGATGTTGTACTCTCATTGCCGGTTATAAGTGAACTAAGGAGAGTATGTCCTGATTCTCAACTTACCATGCTTGTAAATCCTGCGGTAAGGGATATTGTTGAAAGTAGTGTTGATATTGACAGCATTTTGTATGACACGGGTGATGAGAATTCTATCAACGGTTTTAGAAATTTTGTACACATGCTCAAAAAAGAGAGTTTTGATGCTGCAATTCTGCTTCATCCGAGCTTAATGCTGTCTGCTGCAATCTATATGGCGCACATACCGGTGCGCGCCGGAACAGGATACAGGCTTTATTCTTTTCTGTTTAACAGAGGAGTATTTGAACACAGGAAGAAGAGCGGAAGGCACGAAGCTGAACTGAATCTCTCTCTGGCGAGGGCAATTTGTCCGGCTGTTGATGTAAACAGAATCCGCTTTCTCTTGGAGGTAGATGATGATTCACTCCGCTCAGTCAGGACAAAATTAAATGCAGAAGGCGTAGACGGGAAAAAACCGTTCATTATAGTGCATCCCGGTTCAAAGGGATCGGCACTTACATGGCCGGAACATAAATTTCATGATTTTGTTGCAATATTTGCAGACAATTTTCCCATACAGATACTTGTCACAGGATTGTCAGAAGAAGAGGCTGTTGTAAAAAATGTTTCTGCCGGTTCGGATTTTGCTTTTAATCTTGCAGGTGTGTTTGATTTAAAGGAGTTGATGGGGCTTATAAAAATGTCAAAGCTGCTTATTGCAAACAGTACAGGCCCGCTTCATATTGCGGCGGCTCTCGGCACACCGGTTATCGGGCTTTATCCTCCTGTTGTTCCCATGAGTGTAAAAAGATGGGGCCCTTATACGGATGTAAAAAAGATTTTTGTACCCGATACAGGCAGAGAGTGTGAAAAATGTACCGGAGCTAAATGTGAATTCTGGAACTGTATGGAGATGATAAAAGCAGAGGATGTTGCTGACAGTGCTGCTGAATTACTTAAAAGAACAGGAGTGCATAAATGAAGCTTCTCTATATTCCTGCTTTAATTATAATGCTTTATACAAAACCATGTATTCAGGACACTACTGTCAGGGTTATAACTGACACTACTGATACTGCTGCTGTTGTCAGCCATTCAGATTCTATAAACAGCGATATTTTATCTCTGCAGGACACACTTGCTGTTGAGGCAGATACTGCTTTTTCTGTCCCGGATTCAGTGAAAATGATAAATGAAGCATTCGGCATTGGCGAAGATTTGGTTTTTGATATTGGATACGGCATAATAAAAGCAGGTACTGCAACTATGAGCATACCTGATACAGAGAGGGTAAAGGGACGGCTCTGTTTTCATATTATTACAACAGCAAATTCCAATAAATTTATCTCAGCATTCTTTAAGGTAAGGGACAGCGTGGAAACTTTTATTGACACGGAAGGCCTGTTTCCCTGGAAATTTGTCAAAAAAATTCGGGAGGGCAGGTACCGCTCTGAAAAGTATGTTGAATATGATCAGGTTAATCATGTTGTAATTGAAAATAAAAGAGATACCTTAAGAGTAGGCTCATTTATCCAGGGTGTCCTCTCATCTTTCTACTATACCCGTTTAATGGAGCTGAAACCGGGGATTTATTTTGATATAGATAATTACGGTGACGGAAAGCTGTATCCTTTAAGGGTATTTGTCCGGAAGAGGCAAAAAGTAAAGGTCCCTGCAGGTACATTCAAATGTATTGTTGTTGAACCGGTTATGAGAGTTGAGGGTATTTTTAAGCAAAAGGGGAAACTTACGATATGGCTTACTGATGATGAATCGAGGATGCCTGTGCTAATGAAGAGTAAGGCTCTTATCGGATCCGTAAGTGTTAAGCTGAGAAAATTTAAAAGAGGAAAAATTTTTAAAAACAGAGAAAGGGCGGAGTAATGTCCCGGTATAAAGAGATTGATCTTTCAAAGATAACGCCTACGTCAATAGAAGACAGAGACAGTAAAGTGGAAACAGGCCAGATGGCAGCTGTTCCGCAGCAGGGGATGAAGATGTCCGAATTTTTCAGCGGGCTGCCTCCTGTTCTTGCTGCGGGAGATTTTAAATTTATTGTTGAGAAAATAGCTGATGCAGTTATAAATAAAAAGCCTGTAATTTTAATGATGGGAGCTCACGTTATTAAAGTAGGCCTTGGCCCTGTAGTTATTGATCTTATGGAGCAGGGCATTTTGAGCAGCGTGGCTTTTAACGGTGCAGGGGCAATACATGATTCTGAACTTGCATATTTCGGCAAGACTTCCGAAGATGTGGGCAGATTTCTTAAAGACGGAAAGTTCGGAATGGCAAAAGAGACAGCGGAAATTCTGAACTCTTCTGCAGACTATGCAATGGAGAATAGCCTTGGTTTCGGAGAGGCTGTCGGGGGAAAAATTACAAATGATTCTCCCCGATATAAGAATGTCAGTATAACAGCGGCTGGTTTCCGTCTTGGCATTCCTGTTACGGTTCATGTGGCTGTTGGAACTGATATTGTCCATCAGCATCCCGGTGCAAGAGGTATGGCCATAGGAGATGCCAGTATGCGCGATTTCAGGATTTTTGCAAATGAAGTTTCAGGATTGGGCGATGGAGGAGTAGTACTGGTTTTCGGATCTTCTGTTATCCTCCCTGAAGTTTTTCTTAAAGCACTTACAATTGCAAGAAACATCCACGGTGAAATTATCAACTTCTACACTGCAAATTTTGATATGATTCGTCATTATCGGCCCTGGATGAATGTTGTGACACGGCCGGTTCAGCAGGGAGGCAGAGGTGTTGCAATTGTCGGACATCATGAGATTATGATGCCGCTTTTATCTGCTGCTGTAAAGGAAGAGATGCATAAAAGAAAAAAATAATGTAAACTTTAGTAAACTCAGGGCATTCAAAAAATACTTGCTGATCTTTCATGAAGCGGCTGTGTTATAAACCTGTTCGATCTAATTGCATGGATCCCGTACAAACTGAATGTGCGGCAATCTCTAAAATTTCAGTTTTATGATACAGAGTCTCTGCAGGTACTCAGTTGTCTGCTTATAATTTTCCCTCATAGTGTAAAGAAAATCATACTGTTTGTATAATATTTCATACAATGCTGCCAGTATTTCAGCAGCTATTGATATAATAGATAAGAATCGAACCATTTTATTGGTTTTGATAACTATCGTATTAATAGATACTTATGGTACACTTAATGATTATACGGAAATTATTTTATTTATATCGTTGTTTAGGTATAAAATTTGCTAATAAGTTAAAATATGGGAAACTATTATGAAAACAGTATGTTGTCAACGATTGCTGAACTCGGCACACCTGCACCGATTCTCGTTTTTGATGCGGATGATCGTTTCAGTGTGACTCTTTTGGAAATTATCAAACCGTATGGATTTTCTGTGGATGCGGTTTATAACAAGTCCAGTCTTTTGCGTGCATGTAAAAAAGGTAATTATAAAGTAGTTTTTATTGATTTGAAAACAGCCGGAACAAGAAGCCTTGACCTTGTACAAAGAATTAAAAGGATGCTTCCGTTTATCCAGCCTGTTATTGTTTTCGGCTGGGGAAGTGAAACCGGTTTTAATTTTTCACTTAATAATAATGTTTTTGATTTTGTAAGAAAGCCTGTCGATCCGGAGCAGATCGTATTTACCATAAAGAATGCAGCAGATTTATCTGACCTGAAACGTGAAAGATGGCTTTTACTTAAAAACGCAAAAGAACAGTTTGAAATTATCGGGCAGAGCAGGCCTGTATTGGAGATAAAAAATCTCATTGAAAAGACATGGAATTCCTGCATTAATGTTTTAATTATCGGAGATCAGGGAACAGGCAAGGAGCTGATTGCCAATTCAATTCATATGAATAGTGCAAGAGCGGCAATGCCCTTTATGCATATAGATGTAAAAAACGAAAATTTCAGGAGTCTGGAAAAAATACTTTTTGGCTCTATTGATGAAATAAATGGTTTGAATCAGGGAGTATTTTCACAAGCAGAGCACGGTACTGTATATTTGAGTAATATTGACAAAATGGATTTAAAGACTCAGGCAAAATTGCTGAGCCTTATTGAACAAGGTATTGTTGAAGTAGAGGGCGGAACTCTAAGCCTTGGCAGAGATACCAGAATTATTGCATCTTCGGAAACAGGCCTGGAAGAAGCAGTACTTAAAGGGAAGTTCAGAAGAGAACTTTTATACCGACTTAATGTTATAAATATAAAAATTCCGCCTCTAAGAGACAGAAAAGATGATATTCCTCTTCTTTTCGATTATTTTTCCAATAAATTTTCTAAAATGTATGATTGTTCCGGAAAAACCATAACCCCGGGTGTGATGAAGATTATCAGAGATTACGACTGGCCTGGCAATGTGGGAGAATTGAGAAATTTTACTGCAAGGCTGTTTCTCTTTTTTAAAGAAGAAATAAGGCCGGAACATGCTGATTTGCTGCTTAAAAACTGGGAATGGCTGTAAATTCCAATCCTTTACAGTCCTTCTGCTTCCATTTGGACTCATCTATAAGTTATCAACCTGCAATTAACAGCCTCTTTTTGCCAACAGTGAACTGCGAGTTGCTAACTGTTGATTTATTTCCTGCCGAATCTTGTTGCTATTGTTGCACCGAATCCGGGAATCCAGGCAATAATATAAACTACAATAACAGTCAGGAAGAAAGTTGTCTGCAGAATCGGGCTGATAAAGGATGAAATTTTCATGAGGATTGACGGAAGTTCTACTGCGAAAAATCCGGTTAATAAAATAATAAATGCGGATTTTGTTTTCACTCCCGCTCTTGGAAGAATATGCTTCCCTACTGAAAGGCTGCAAGCTGTTATCCCTACAAGAAAAGCGGAGAGAACAGCAATCGGGAGCAGGAAAATGGCTACGGGAATACCGATTATAGTTGTTACAAGAATAAGGAAAACAGCAGGCAGAACAATTATTCCTATTACGCCTATTACAAGTGATTTAAGATAGTATTTTGAGAAATATGCATGCACCCTTTCTATGGATTCTTTAAAAGAGTAGAAAATTATCGTTATGACAGAAAGCGTTATAAAGAACCACATCAGCCTGATTATGAGTGCTATAAATGGAAATTTTCTGATTTTAAAAAAGGGAAGGCTTAGTACTTTGCCAAGATTAAATATGTTGGTTGAGCCCATGATGTGTGCTCCGCGATCTATATCAGTTGTACCGAACACACTTACAACATCTTTATGAATTAAACTTGTTGATGCAAGGCGGATATGCCCTGACACAACAATTACCCCGCCTTCTACTTCACCGTAAATATCAGCATTGCCTCCGATCACAACTATATCTCCTGTCACAAATTCATTGCGGCCTACAAGTACATCGTCACCGAATTTGACAATACCTTTACGCTGTGTCCTGTTGGGGTTGTTGAGAATGTGTGCAAAATAGAGGAGCAAGGTGTCCCTGCTGCCTTTTGTTTGTAATGCCATTTTTGAAAGTTTCGGCATGTATTTTAACATTGAGTCAATAGCATCTGCTTTGATATTTATCTGGAATACAGGGTCAGGAGATTCCGAATTGTCACTTTTATGCTGAATTAATACATCTGAATAGAGCCGCATATTTTCACGAAGCTTTTTTAACTGCCTTTTTGCAGCGGATGTGTCCTGCTGTGCATAAGCAGAAACAAAAAGAGATAGAATGATAAATAAAGACTGGATTTTTTTCATCGGATTATTCCTGTATTTTCTTTTTTAACATTTCTCTGGCCCGAAAGATTCTGGCTTTGACAGTTCCGATAGGAATTTTGAGTATTTTGCTGATATCCTCATAAGAATAATCTTCCTGATGCCTTAGAACAAGCGCACGTTTGTATTTTTCAGGCAGGGATTCAATCTGCTCAAGAATATTGTCAATGCTTTCTTTATACAGAAGATTTTTATCCGGGCTGAATGATTCGTCTTTTATCTCATGAGTAATTTCACCCTTGCTGAATTTTATCGGTTTATCAATGGAAAATGTTTTCAGTTTTCTTTTTCTTATTGTGTCTATGCTGTGGTTAAAAGCAATTTTATACAGCCATGTTGAAAATGCATATTTGTTGTTGTAGCTTTCCAGGGACTTAAATGCTTTGAGAAAAGTCTCCTGAACCAGATCCTCAGTCTCTTCTCTGTTTTTAATGATTTGGTATATCATTTTAAATATTCCCGGCTGATACCTGTCCATCAGGGCTTTAAATGCATACTGCTTGCCCTGCAGTGCATCATCAACGAATTTTTGGATATTTTTTTTAACCACGCTTCACCAATTTATTAATACGGAAGGATCTTTTGAAGGTTTTGAGAAAAGTACATAAAAATATTATGGGATTCAAGAAAAAAAAAGATTACATTATATAATTCGCTGTAATAAATAACTGTGTACGGAGATTAATAAATGGAGAATGCATCATCTCTTTCTGCAAAAAGAAAGTTTTTGGCAGCTCATCTGCCTGCATTTTTAATGGCAGTTTTAATATTGACAGTATCGTCAATACCGAGGCTGCAAGCTCCGAGTATCGGAATAGAGCTTGAAGATAAGGCAGCACATTTTTTTGAATATTCTATTTTCTCGATTTTGGTCTACAGATCCCTTGCAGCAGGCAGAAAAAGCAGAAGAGAAGCATTTTTGTTAACAATTATGTTTATGTTTGTTTTTGGTGCAGCTGATGAACTGCACCAGAAGTTCATTCCCGGAAGATTTGCTGAAGTTCTTGATTTTATTGCTGATGTGTCAGGAGCAGTATCAGGAGTTATACTGTTTCATTTTTTGAATAAGCACTATTTAATGCGTAAATGAAATTTTTTTATTGACTTTTAATAATAATTTTGTCATTTTAGAAAGTCAAATCCAGTTTAAAAAACAATATATTTTAAAATAAAAGGAGGTGATTGGAATGGCAGAGATGGCTTATTGTGTAAAGTGCCGTGAAAAAACAGAAATGGTTGACGCAGAGAGAGTAACAATGAAAAACGGCAGACCTGCTATGAAAGGCAAGTGTGCAAAATGCGGGACAGGAATGTATAAGATTCTACCTACCAAGTAGGCAGAGGTAAATTGAGTAAAGGAGGTCTTAATGACTGAAGTGCGGTTTGACTATCGGGATATTTTCCGTTCGGCCAGACTGGCATTCAGCTTCCAGCGCTTGTGGATCCAGTTTGTCAGCTTTATTATAGGATGGGCAGGCTATGTTGTCTTTACATATCTGAGCCTGTTGGCTGGAGGAAATAATTTGGGAGTTGTCTTATCCCGATACGGGTTAGTACCCGGTGTTGTAGGATTAAATCTTCCATGGTATAGTTGGGTTATTTTTAGCATAGGTGCAATATTTATGCTGTTTTTCTGGCTTGTAGGAGCTACAGGTGTGGCAAGAGCAACTTATATGCATCTTAAAGGGAATACATTCTATACATGGAAAGAAGCTTTTGTTTTTGCGTTAAAAACAAAAGGCGGATCTGTAATTTCAACTCCTGTTGCAATTACCGCAATTGCATTCTTTACATGCATCGGCGGATTATTTATCGGATTGTTGGGCAGAATCCCGTATATTGGTGAACTGGGGATTTCCCTGTTTACTCTTTTATGGTTCGGAGCTGCATGTTTTGTAGTGTTTATTGTGCTTGCTATTGTTGTTTCAATGTTTCTTACACCCTCAATTCTTGCAACAACAGACGATGATGCTTTTGAAGGAATGTTCCAGAGCTTTTCTGTGCTTTACGGACAGCCCTGGCGTTTTATTGTTTATGAGATTCTGCTCCTCGTTGTTGTTGTGCTGAGCTTTGGAGTTGTTGCCTTTTTTGTTAAAGAGACATGGCTGGTTATGAATCAAATCCTGATAATGGGAATGGGTGATAAATTTGTCAATATCTCTTATGGCGCATCATATCAGCTCCAGAGCTGGATATATCCTGTTGTAGCCTGGGTAAGAGCAGGATTGGGTGATTATTCGGGTTATTTCTTTTTCAGCCGTGAACTGATAAGCCTTCAGATGCCGATGATTTCAGTGATCTCTTCCTGGATAATGGGTATTTTCCTTCTTTTTATAGGCGGGCTTGTTATTTCTTATCCAATGGCTGTATTTAATGCAGGGAATACCATTATATTTCTTGCCTTAAAGAAGAAAAAGGATGGCGAGAATCTTCTTGAAAGAAAAGACCGCGAGGAGGAAGAAGAGGAGGAACTTTCCGAAGAAGAAGCGGAATCAGGCAAAGAGGATAACAACAAAGAAAAAGAATGAGTTTTCAAATATAGTTTAATTTAAAGGCGCCGTTTTTTAAAAAGACAGGCGCCTTTTCTATGAAGGCCTTATGAAATATAATGATATGTTATCAGGACGTTTTTTAAAGAGGGAAAACAGATTTACGGTTTTTGTTGATTTGAATGGCAGAACTGTTATAGCGCATATGGCAAATTCCGGACGCTTAAGGGAGCTGCTTGTTCCTGGACGGAAAGCTATAGCCCTGAAAAATGCCGTACCATGGGCCGGAAAGAAAAGCATAAAACATGAAAATCAAAAAGCAATAACACTCTCTGCATACATTAGTCAAACAGACATAATTTAATGATGGGTCTTTTTTTATTTTTGAAATAAAACGGATTGATATTATTCCTTTAATTTTTTAAAGGCTACCGATTTATTTTAAAATCCTTGCACCCCCCGAAAAAACAGTTAAAGAAAGCATCATAAAATTTTATAATTAAAAGAGTTAGTATGCATAAATAAGTTGAAAAAGGTTCTCCGGTTTGTTTTAGTATCAAGCAGAAGGATTACCGGCATCTGCAAATCTCCGTTAAAAAAATGAAGAAAAGCGAACGCCCGGAATCAAATTCTGTCTGAGTCCCGATTTAACTATATGTATAATCAGACAGAAAAATCGGGACGAGTTTATTTGATTCAGAGAGCTTTTTTACATTTTTAGGAGATTTGCAGCAGCCGGTGTTTTTTGGGTACTTTTTTTTAAAAAAAGTACCGCACCGCAGGTTTAGATTAACATTATTATAAATCATTTTTCCGATTCGGACTATTATATTTTGATAAAGAGACTCGGGATTCAGACAGCCGAACTTTCTTAACGCTGCTTCGTTCCCATTTCCGAGCCGGAGATTTTTCTAATGCCGGAGTAAAAACATGCAATACAATTTTCTTAAATTTTCGGGGGGTGCCAGATTTATTTTAAAATCGGGTTGATTCATTGGCTGTCAATTGTTATTTTAAACAAACAACTGCTCATCAGATTTGGTATGAAAAGAAATGAAAAGATTCCTGTATTTAGTGACATTAATTTTTATCCTGTTTGTATCAGCAGAGTGCGAATGGCCTTTTTCAACAAGGGATCCTGAACCCCCTGTAAATAACCAGTCAGCATGGGTGATTCCTGTAAGCCCCGAAATGGTACTTTCCAACCTACAGCGTTCTGTAAAAGAAAAGAGCGTGGAATACTATATCCGATGTCTTACGGATTCGTCTTACAGTTCCAAAAATTTTAAATTTTTACCTGACCCTGAAATATCTGCACAGTACACAGGTATATTTATAAACTGGACAAAGCAGAAAGAAGAGAGCGTCATGAGGCAAGTGTTTTCTATTGTTCCCGATGATTCTACATGCTCTCTTGATTTTGTGCTTTCTTCAGAAGCAGTTGCATCTGAGAGTGCAATTCTCGTTGTAGATTATACTTTAAGAATCCGGCACACGGGAACAGTATTGAAAACAAAAATTTTTAAGGGGCGATCTGAATTCTGGCTTGCACCTGATGTGAGGGGTGAATGGTCAATCTACAACTGGATTGATCACAGAACTTCCGACAGAGAACCGTGGTCTTTATTAAAAGCAAAGCTGGGAGGATAGAGGCCTGAAAATTATTTATAGAAACAGAATAAAGAAAATAATCAGCAATCCCTGGGTACCTGTTACCGGAATGGTTGTAATTACAATTATTATGCTTTTGGCAAGATTCCGGATTAACATGAAGGAGCCCGCAAAGATAATTCCTGTTGATTACCCTGCAGCTGAAATTTTAAAAAGTGCTGTTGATGATGTTTGCCTGGATTTTGATATTATTCCTTCAAAATCAATAAACATAAGAAATAGAAAGGAAGAGTGGAAAATAAAGGTACCGCAGGATCTGCCGGTAGTGAATTTTCATCTTGCATTAAAAGAGAGAATAAACCGCATTCCGGCAAAAATAATAAACGCAACAAGCGATCCTGTATCAGGCCGTGTGAGAGTGAATGTGGGGTATAAAGATTCGGCCTATTTTGATGTTCTTTTAATTCCCATGGATTCTGTAAAGAGAAACAGAGGCAGAATAGCTTTAATAATTGATGATTTCGGCGACAGGTGGGACTCATTTACAAGATCTTTCGCCGATCTTGGAATCCATCTTACAGTCTCTGTTTTGCCGGGCAGGAAAAAAAGCTCTGATGTTGCAAGGGGAATGAACAAGCTGAACTGTGAAGTTATTCTGCATCTTCCCATGGAACCGATCAGCGAGAAATTTCCAAAAGACGGATTAATAATTTTTGATGACATGAAAAGATTTGATATATTAAATATAATTCAGCGTTCTCTTGACGATGTTCCGAATGCAAAGGGCGTTAATAATCATATGGGTTCAAAGGTTACGCAAAACAGCAGAGTAATGGAGATTATTCTCAGAGACCTAAAAAAAAGGGGCCTCTATTTTGTTGACAGCAGAACCACAGCAAAAACAGTTGCGTATCAAATTGCGAGAAGTATAAATATTCCTTGTACAAAAAGAGATATTTTTATTGATTATGAAAAAGACGGGGACACAATTCGAAAACAATTATGGAATCTGGCACGCAAGTCAGAGAAGAGAGGATTTGCGATAGGTATCGGACATTCACGGCCCCTGACTCTGAAAATTCTGCAGCAGGAGGTGGGGAAGATTCAGGCAAAGGGGTATCGGTTTGTTTTTGTATCGGATGTTCTGCATTAAAATTTTATAAGGAGGAGATAAAAGATGGCACGGCTGGGAGTGAACGTTGAAAATGCTGCTCTTTTGAGGAAAGGAGCAAAGACAGGAGAACCTGATCCTGTAAGTATTGCTGTGCTGGCTGAATTAGGCGGTGCTGACGGTATTGTTTGCAGGCTTAGAAAAGAATCTCCCCTTATAACAGAGAGGGATATAAGATTGTTAAGGGAAGTAGTTAAAACTCATTTAAATATTCAGATTGCTCCGGAACAGGAACTTTTGTCTACTGCTTTGAGTATCGGCCCTGATATGATAACTCTAATGCCTGAAAAGAGAGCAGGGTCAACAGAGGGAGGAGGGTTTGATATTTTAGGGCATATGTCCAGGTTTGAGAAAGTTATAAATGAAATAAGAGCTCACGGTATTGTTGTAAGCATTGTAGTTGATCCTGTGTTTCAGCAGGTAAAGGCTGCTGCCAAAGCAGGAGCGGATTATATTGAACTTCAGATGTCGAGATATGCAGAGGCAGAAGATCTGACAGAAAGGGAAGATCAGGTTGAAGCTGTGCGGTCGGTTGCAATCGGTGCGGTAAAAATAGGAATGGGTGTTTCTGCAGGGACCGGCCTGGATTATCACAATGTCAGTGAAATTACTGCTATTGAAAGTATTGAGGAAGTGAACATAGGCCATGCGGTTTTATCCCGTGCAATGTCAATCGGAATGGATTCAGCAGTAAGGGATATGGTAGCTTTGGTTCATTGATAATGATATAAAGAAATATTTGTAAAAATTTTTAGCATTATTTTTGTGAAAAGAGTTTGCTTTTTTCAATTGATATAATTATTTTCTTTTGGTTTTATTTAGATGATGTCCGGTTCATCTGCAGGGCATAATCTTATTAACAATTCATTTTCTTCAATCCTTATGCATCTAATGCATGTGCTGAAAGAAAGTAAATTTTTATAAATTAAAGAAGGAGCATATTGCAAATGAAAAAGTTTAAAAAAGCTACAATGGACGGTAATACAGCTGCCGCTCATGTTGCCTATGCTTTTAGCGATGTGGCTGCTATATATCCTATTACACCATCATCACCTATGGGGGAGTATGCAGATTTATGGGCAGCAACAGGCAGAACGAATATTTTTGGGCAAACAGTTGACGTAATTGAAATGCAGTCAGAAGCGGGCGCTTCAGGTGCTGTGCACGGCTCTCTGTCAGCAGGTGCACTCACTACAACATTTACAGCTTCTCAGGGGCTTATGCTTATGCTTCCCAATATGCATAAGATTGCAGGAGAGATGCTTCCAGCGGTTTTTCATGTTTCAGCGCGTTCCCTTGCATGCCAGTCGCTCTCTATTTTTGGTGATCATTCTGATGTGATGTCTGCAAGAAATACCGGATGGGGGATGATATTTGCGGGTTCGATTCAGGAAATTATGGATCTTGCCGGAGTTGCTCATCTTTCCAGTCTTAAATCAAGAATCCCTTTTATCCACATTTTTGACGGTTTCAGAAATTCCCACGAAATACAGAAAATAGATGTTATTGATTATGAATCATTTGCTGAAATGGTGGATATGAAATATGTTGAGGATTTCAGGAGCAGGGCACTCAATCCGGAAAATCCGAGAGTTAAAGTCGGTGCGCAGAATCCTGATGTATATTTTCAGGGAAGAGAAACAGTAAATAAATATTATGATGCTGCACCTCAAATTGTCCAGGAGTACATGGACCTTATTGCAAAATATACAGGAAGAAGTTATCATCTTTTCGATTACATTGGTACACCTGACGCAGAGAAGGTTATTATTGCAATGGGCAGCGGATGTGAAACAATTGAAGAGACTGTAAACTATCTTGTAAAAGAACGCGGAGAAAAAGTCGGGCTTATAAAAGTCAGGCTTTACAGGCCTTTCTCAGTTGAACATTTGATAAAAGCCCTTCCTGAATCAGTCAAAAAGATTGCTGTGCTTGACAGGACAAAGGAACCCGGCTCAATAGGAGAGCCGCTCTATCTTGACGTTGTTTCTTCTCTGAAGGATAAAAAAGATATTACAATTATTGGCGGGCGTTACGGGCTGTCTTCAAAAGAGTTCACCCCGTCAATGGTAAAAGCTGTTTACGATCATCTTGATGAAGGATGTTTCCATAATTTCACTGTAGGTATTACGGATGATGTAACAAAACTTTCCATACCTGTTAAGGAGCACATTAACACTCTTCCAGAAGGTACAATAAGCTGTAAGTTCTGGGGCCTGGGATCAGACGGAACAGTCGGTGCAAACAAGAATTCCATAAAGATTATAGGTGATAATACTGATATGTTTGCACAGGGATATTTCCAATACGATTCAAAAAAATCAGGAGGTATCACAAGAAGCCATCTGCGTTTCGGAAAGTCTCCTATTCAGTCTGAGTATCTGGTTTTTAACGCTGATTTTGTTGCGTGCCATAATCCTGCATTTATAGGACGGTATGATATCCTTGAAGGTATTAAAGACAACGGAATCTTTTTGCTGAACTCTCATTGGTCAGGAGAAGAAGTATTTGAACATCTTACAAAAGATATGCAGCAGACAATCATTGAAAAGAAGATAAAATTCTACAACATCAATGCTCTTGATATTGCAAAGGGAGTCGGCCTCGGTGGCAGGATTAATACTGTTATGCAGGCTGCATTCTTTATTATCTCCAGTGTACTTGAAAGAGACAAGGCAATTGAGCTTATAAAAAAGGCCATAGAGAAAAGCTACATGAAGAAGGGTGAGAATGTTGTAAAGAATAACTGGGCTGCAGTTGATCGTACTGCTGAAGCTCTTCAGGAGATACCGGTTCCGGATTCATTGCCTGAGAAATTTACTGAAATGAAAAAGCTTGTACCGGACGGTTCCAACGAATTTATTCAGAATGTTATTGAACCCATTATGCGGGAAAAAGGAGATTCTGTTCCTGTTTCACAGATGCCGTACGACGGATTTGTACAATCAGGAACAACTGCACTTGAAAAACGCGGTGTTTCACCAATGGTGCCTCACTGGATAAGCGATAAGTGTATTCAGTGCGGTCAGTGCTCAATTGTATGCCCTCATGCGGCAATCAGAGTAAAGCTTATTGACAGGGATAATCTAAACAATGCACCAGCATCTTTCAACACAATCAAGGCATTAAGTAAAGACGGTGAAAAGCATGATTACAAAGTACAGGTATTTATTGAAGATTGTGTCGGTTGTGTAGACTGTGTGAATGAGTGTCCTACACAGGCTCTTGAGATGAGACCTCTTGAAGGTGAACGCAAACTTGGCGAGGATGACAATGTTGTGTTTTTCCTCAACCTGCCTGAAGATGTACTCAGCACGGTTATCAAGGAGACAACTGTAAAGGGAAGCCAGTTTAAACAGCCTCTTATGGAGTTTTCAGGAGCATGTGCAGGCTGCGGCGAAACCCCTTATGTGAAATTAGCTACACAGCTTTTCGGCGACAGGATGATTGTTGCAAATGCAACCGGGTGCAGCTCTATCTGGGGCGGAACATTCCCGACAATTCCTTACACAAAAAACAAGGACGGCCGCGGTCCTGCGTGGGCAAATTCTCTTTTTGAGGACAATGCAGAATACGGATTCGGAATGCGGCTAGCTGTTGATTCCAACAGAAAACAGCTTAATTACAATATTAAAAAGGCGCTTGAGCAGGGTGTAAGCGGAGATATCGGCGATCTTTTCAAAAAAGCATTGGATTTATGGGATAGTGTCAGTGATGAATCAAAAACAAATGCGGATAATATCAGAAATATTTTATCCGGAGAGCTTGAAAAAGCGCATGGTGATTTAAAATCAACATTAGTGCGTATTAAAGAACTTGATAGCTACTTTGTGGATAAAAGCGTATGGTGCTTCGGCGGTGACGGATGGGCATACGACATTGGTTACGGAGGCCTGGACCATGTAATGGCTTCCGGAAGGAATGTGAATGTTTTAGTTCTGGATACTGAAGTGTATTCAAATACAGGCGGCCAGGCTTCAAAGGCAACACCTCTCGGTTCTGTAGCTAAATTTGCAGAAGCAGGGAAAAAGACTGTTAAGAAAGACCTCGGCCTTATGATGATGAGCTACGGCTATGTCTATGTGGCCTCAGTTGCAATGGGTGCCAATAAAAACCAGCTTATGAAAGCAATGGTAGAAGCTGAAGCATATGATGGGCCATCTATTATTATTGCTTATGCTCCATGTATCAATCACGGATTTGATATGGCCCATACTCAGGATGAAGAGAAAAAATCCGTTGATACAGGGTATTGGCTTCTGTACAGATATAATCCTCAATTAAAAAATGAGGGGAAAAATCCTCTGATACTTGATTCAAAAGAGCCGAAGCTTCCTCTTAAAGATTTTCTTGAAGGTGAAAGGCGCTATGCATCCTTAAAGCAGACATTCCCGGAGAAAGTAGACGGTTATTGGGAAGAGTTTGCAAAGTTTGCAGCTGAACGGTATCAGATGTACAAGAGGCTTTCAGAGTAATGTCTGTAAAATAAATAAAAAGCAGGTCCCCCTTAAGGTGAAAAGCCAGAGGGGGACTTTTAATTTTGAGAAAAAAGTCCGTTTAAACGGAGAGGAGAGAGCTATGAAACGTTATATTTTTATTTCTGTCCTTGTTGTCCTTTTTATTATTTCGGGATGTACTTCAAAACATTCCGTTGATGAGAGATTACCTTTTGTAATAACTGACAGCAGCGGCCAAAACAAAATTTGTTTCGATGAACTGATTAAAAGGCTGCAGTCAAGTGATATGGTTTCTGTTGGAGAGATCCATACTGACAGCCTTACACATGTGCTTGAGTATGAAATTCTAAAAGCCCTTTATTCAAAAAACCAATCTACAGCAATTGCACTTGAGATGTTTGAAAGGGACGTACAGAATGCACTTAATGACTATCTTGCAGGGAAAATTGATGAAGATACTTTTCTCAAACATTCCAGACCCTGGGGTAATTATAAAACTGCATACAAACCGCTTATTGAGTTTGCAAAAACAAACGGCCTCCCTGTTATTGCAATGAATGTGCCGAGAAGATATGCAGCAATAGTTGCACGGAAAGGCGGAAAGGGCCTTGAGACAGTAAGTGATTCTGAAAAAGTATGGATTGCAAAAACATTAAAAGCTCTTGATGACGATTACAGGAAGAGGTTTATCTCTCTTATGACCGGAGGAGACAAACCCATGCCTATGGCTCACATGAACCCTCAAAAGATGTATGAAGCACAGTGTATAAAAGATGACACAATGGCAGAGTCGATTGATAATTTTCTAAAAAAGAATCCGGGTATGAAAATCATTACTTACGAAGGAGATTTCCATTCGGATTACAGACTTGGAATTGTAAAAAAAGTACTTCTTCTTCGCCCTGAATTAAAAGTATCTGTTGTTTCTGTTGTACCTGTTGAGAATCTGGATTCGATTAATTATGATGAGAACAAGGGCAGAGGGGATTTCATTATTTTTGTTAAGAGCGGGAAAGAAAAGAGTCTATAAAGTTAAAAGTTATTAAGTCAGTAAAGTCGAACAGGTTATTTTTAAGTTGCATATTAACCTGCTTTATATTAATTTAATGATAATGAATGTATTATAATTTCCGTGAGGGGAAGGCAGTTTTTTAAGTAAATTCTGTTTTATTCAGGGTAAGAATTGTTATGCCATGAAGGAGAAAGATGGTGAGAAAAAAAAAGTATGTATATTGGGAAGATGGGGAAATGTGGTTGGGATATTTGGAAGAATATCCGGATTATTTGACACTGGGGGAAACGCTGGAGGAGTTGAAAGAGAATCTAAAAGACATCTATTATGATCTTGAAAGTGGAAAAATTCCTTACGTTCGACGAGTTGATGAATTGGAAGTTGCATGAAAAGAAAAGATCTGATCA